>JAMDBC010000067.1 GCA_023484185.1 Chloroflexota bacterium
ACCGGAAGGCAAAATTTCTATTTCATCGCCGAGCGCAAAATGTCCATCGCTTAATGTGCCGGTGACAACCGCGCCGAATCCGCTCATGGTGAAGACACGGTCAATGGGCAGGCGCGGGCGTCCGAGATCGGGACGCGCGGGTTTGTCGCGCAGGATTTCGACGAGAGTCGCTGTCAGTTTGTCGAGCCCGCTTCGGGTCCGGGCAGAGACGCGGACGATGGGCGCATCTTGCATGACGGTCTCCTTGACCGCCGTCCGCACGTCAGATTCAATTAAGTCGAGCCAGTCGTTATCTGGAATGAGATCGGTTTTGGTTAAGACAATTATTCCGGCGGGGATTTGAAGCAGATCGAGGATGGCGAGATGTTCTTTTGTTTGCGGCATCACACCTTCGTCAGCGGCGATGACCAGCAGGGCGGCGTCAATGCCGCCGACGCCTGCCAGCATGTTCTCGATGAAGTCGCGATGGCCAGGCACATCCACGATGCCGATCTCTTCGCCGCCGTTTAGGGGCAAAGTGAGCCAGCCGAAGCCGAGATCGATCGTCATCTCGCGCTCCTGCTCTTCTTTCAAACGGTCGGGGTGTGTGCCGGTGAGCGCGGCGATGAGTGTGGATTTGCCGTGGTCTACGTGGCCTGCTGTGCCGATAACATGCATGGGTAATAAATCTTTCTTCTTTCTCCTCTCTTTGGGAAAGCAGAAAGAAGAAAGATGAGTATCTTTTTGCGAAGATATGATTGATGTTTACATAGAGATTATAACTCTCTCATTTCCATCCTGTTGACCGAATGCTCTGCCGAAGAATTTCGTCTTGACTGTTCAGCGCAGAAAAAATCAACCCAAAGACGCTGAGACGCAAAGCATTTATTGTTTTTTGCGTCCTTGCGGCTTTCCGTTAAATCTTTGGGCACAAACAAAAAGACTGCGAGATGTGTTCGCAGTCTTTAGTCCATCGTCTATTGTCTATCGTCTATTCCTTCATCGCCTTCTTGAAATTTTCAATCGCATCCACCGGCGTTGGGTTCACGCCGTAAGCCATCGCCAGATAATACGCCATGTAATCGCCGAACAGGATCATCATCCACATTTGCGCCAGCGCCGATTCGCCGCGCGCATCGAGGAAATCCGTGTTCAGGCCTTCGAGCATGAAAGCCTGCTTCGTCAGGTCGAGACGTTTGCGATTCTGACGATGATCGGATGGCGCGCGCAGGAATAAATTCATCGTGTGCGGCATCAGGACTTCTTCGGGATGGATTGTCCCGGCCAGCGTATTGTGATCCACCTCAGGCAGAACCTCGAAGTTGGCTCCGGCTTTCGAGATTTCATTGATCTGATATTTGAATCTGCGCGCGACAGGCGCGAGAATCCCCGCGGCGAAAAATGTCACCCAGCGTCCCATCAGTTGACCGGCGTAACGCTTGGCCGGATTCAGCGCGGCGGGAATTTCAGCGCGGATCTTTTCCTGCGATTTTTTCATGGCGCTGACGGCTTCGTCCACATCCTTGGATGGATCAGGAATCAAATTCAATCTTGTGAACAAAGCCAGAATCAAGCCAAACGAAAATCCAAGCGCGGCGCGCGGCTGGCCTTTGTGATTGAAAATCCAGGCCGGGATATTTTTTTCTTTGGCGCGTTTGACAAGTTCTCCGCCGGTGGAAATCACGAAAACGGTACAATCATTTTTGAGTGCGGCATTCAAAGCATCGAGCGTCTCTTCAGTTTCCCCGGAATGGGATGA
This sequence comes from Chloroflexota bacterium, assembly GCA_023484185.1. The sequence continues at coordinate 1,739 of JAMDBC010000067.1, forward strand.
TGCGATGACGAGAGTCTCTTTGCCGTGTGCGAAAGCGGGCAGGCCGTAATCGCGGTGAACGGTCACAGGCACGGAACAAGTCGGTGAAACGAGAGCCGCTAAAAGGTCGGCACCGAGCGCTGAGTCACCCATGCCCGCAATGACAATCCGTAAGACTTCGGAAGTCTGGCTGGTTGGCAATGGTTGAGTCTGCCCCAGATCCCACGCGGACTTTAATTGATCGGGCAGGCCGTCAATTTCGGCCAGCATGTTTTGTCTATCGAGTTGTTTGAAGCGGTCGAGGTCGTCGAGAAACATATCAGCTTGCGTTTTTCATAAAATCAGCGAGGTCATTTTTCAAGGCGGCCAGCGACGGCAGATGGATGTACATCATGTGACCGGCTTCGTAATAACCCATGCTGATATTTTTGCGCGTGGTTTCGTCGAGGCCGAGGTGATTGAAAGTATATTCAGTGGCGAAGTAGGGCGTGCCGAGGTCGAAGTAACCGTTGGCCACAAAAACTTTCAGATGCGGATTGTAAGTCATGGCCTGGCGCAGCGTTTCGCCGACGTTGACAAATTGCCCCTCGAATTCCTTGAATGACCACGGATGAACAAAGTCGCTCAGAATTTCATAAGGCAGGTCTGTTTCAAATTTGAGTTCAGTGCGGACATAATCATAGAACGCAGCGGTGTATGGTCCTTGGACATTTGTCAGAAGCGGATCGTATTCGGGTTTATCTGTGACGCCGAGGCGGTCGCGGCCAAGAAGGCGGCTGTCGAGGCGGCCGATGATTTGTCCGCGCTCGCGCAGGAGTTCCTTGAAGAAATGCTGGTCGTTGATGCGTAAATTGCTGCGTTCAATGAACTCCGCCGAGAGGCCGGTGTAACGCGCCATCTTCTCGATGATCTGTGCGCGCTCGCGTTTGGTGAGCGTGCCGCCTTTGAGCAACGCGCTGGCATATTCGCCTAGGGCGAATTTCTCCACTTCTTTTAACAGGGTTTGCAACGGCCTGCGGACTTTGAGCTTGTGATGATACCAGGCCGCCGCGGCGTAAGCAGGCAGATACACTACGTACGGAACTTCGTTATTAACCGTAAAGTCAAGTGTGGTGAAATCCAGCACGGCGGATACGAGCATGATGCCGTTGAGATACAATCCGTGGCGCTCCTGCAAATAGCCGGAGAGTCCCGCCGCGCGCGTGGTGCCATACGATTCGCCGATCAAAAATTTGGGCGAGAGCCAGCGCGCGTAACGCGTGGTGTACAAACGGATAAAGTCGCCGACCAGTTGAATGTCCTTGCCAAAGCCGTGCCACTCTTTGGGTTTCTCGCCATCCACCGGACGAGTATAGCCGGTGCTCATCGGATCGATGAAAACCAGGTCGGTTTCATCGAGCAGGGAATATTCGTTATCGGTCAACTTGAATGGAGGCTTTGGCAAATTGCCATCGTCCTCCAAAACCACACGGCGCGGACCGAGCAACCCGAGATGCATCCACACGGACGAGGAGCCGGGGCCGCCGTTAAAGGAAAAGGTCAGCGGGCGTTTGGCTTTTTCGTCCCCATCATCCCTGGTGTAAGCCGCGAAGAAAATCTGGGCGCGCGGCTTTTCGCCCTCGGACTCTTTTTCGCGGTCGGGAGTTTCTTCCTTCATCACCATCGTCCCGGTAATGACAGTGTACTTGATCTCCTTGCCATTGATCTTGATCGAGTGTTTGGTCTCAACCAGCTTATCAACGACCTTCGGCTTCTCTTCTTTCTTTTCTTCTTCAGGTTTCTTAGTTTCGTCTTTGCCGGTCATGAAAGTCTCCAAGTTCTTAAAGAATGTTTTCCAACTGTTCAATCAATATTGGCAGGTCGTATTAAATGACGCTCCATAGAAATTGAAATCCACTTCATCGTAGCCATGGATCAACCGGTTTCGCATTCCGATAATCTCTGTCCATGGAATTTCAGGGTGCATTTCCTGGAACTCTTCCGGGACGCGATTGGCAGCCTCCCCGATTATTTCAATCAGGCGAGTCAAAGCCAGATTAAAGGTAAGATCTTCGTCAAGATCGCTTCTCTTTCGATCCTGCGAAAGTTCAACTGCTTTTTGGGCATGCTCAAGCATGTGTTGTAGAAAAATCTTTACATCACGCCTCGACATATTCAACCTTTGCCTCGCGAACAACTTCATCGCGAAAATATTTACTCAGGAAACCAACTGTGTTCAGGTCCACCTTGCGGCCAAAGATTTTACTCAATTCCTCTTGCATGGCAAAAAACGCGAACCCCGGCATTTTCCCAGGTTCGAACTCGACCAGAATATCAATATCGCTGTCTGGGCCAAAATCATCGCGCAATACCGAGCCGAAAAAAGCCAGCTTTCGGATGTGATTCTTGTGGCAGAACTCAGCCAATTCCTTGCGCGGCACTTTGATTTTGATCTTGTTCATGCTTTGATTATAGCAAACTAAGAATGATTTTCAGCCACTCTTTTATACACTTCCCGCCTTGACCAACCCGATTGTTCCGCCAATTCGGCAGAAATTTCTTTTGCGGATTTTCTGGATTTCAACTCTTTCTTAATTGCACGCAGCAGTTTTTCTTCTTCCCACTTTTCATTTACTTCCTTCAACTTTCCTTCAACCACCAGCGTGAATTCTCCGCGCGCGGGCTGTGATGAAAAATGTTCCAGCGCGCCGCCGACTCCTCCGCGCCAGTATTCCTCGAACATCTTGGTCATTTCACGTCCCACACAAATGCGGCGATCCCCAAGCGTGGACAAAATATCTTCAAGCGATTCAACGATGCGATGAGGCGTCTCCAAAAAGATTAAAGTGTAAGGCTGGTTTTCAATCTGCTCCAAAGCTTTGCGGCGTTCGCCCGCTTTGTAGGGCAGATAGCCAAGATAAAGGAACGCGTCTGTGGGCAGACCGGAAACGGCCAGGGCGGCGATGGGGGCCGAGGGTCCCGGAACCGGTTTGACGTCGAAGCCTAATGCGAGCGTGGCTTTGACCAATTCATAGCCGGGGTCGTTGATCGCCGGTGTGCCTGCATCCGAAACCAAAGCCACATCGCCATCCTGCAATTTGGCAAGAATGGAATCAAGCTTGGTCAGTTTGTTATGTTCAAAATAACTTGTGGCGGGAGTGGAAATGTCGAAGTGCTTGAGCAAAATCCCCGTATGACGCGTATCTTCGGCGGCGATGAGACTGGCCTCGCGCAAAATGCGAATCGCGCGCGGCGACATGTCCTCGAGGTTGCCGATCGGCGTGGCAACAAGATAAAGAATTCCCATGCGGATATTTTATCATCCTGAATGCCAATAAAAAATCGTCTCTCCAATTTTGGAGAGACGATTTTAGGTTCACTATTTCACAATAATCGTGCCTGAGAGAATGTTGGCTTCGCCAGTTGCATGGTACGGAAATGTGCCAGCTTGAGCAAAGGTGAAAGTGAAAGAGGCACCGGGATTAATGGGACCGCTATCGAAGATGCCAGCCTTATCCGACGTAACAGAGTGCGGCGCAGTGTCGTTGTTGGTCCAGCTGACAGTTGTGCCAGCGGCTACATCCAGGGTGTGCGGCGTGAAGTTTGCGCTTGTGATGCTGACGGCGTTTGCGTTGGCTGCCGGTTTGGCAGTTTTGACTTTGGTCGGTTGAGCGGTCGGAGCCATGCCAAGCATTTTCTTTATTCCCAATGAGCAGGACGACAACATTAGAGCAGAGACGAGCATAAGTATTACAAAGGTAAATCTTTTCATTTTGCCTCCAGTAGCGAGCGAAATCTTACTCTGACAAGCTTAGAACAAGATGTGTCTTTGCTAAGCGTTGTTTAACCAGGAGTAGGTTTCAAACTAAACGTTGAAACGCGGGAAAAGATATCAATCGACAAGTTGAACCCCGGCATATTGATTCATTATTGAGCCAGATCATCCAGTGGGGTGGATACCCCAAAAAGTCATTTCGCCATCTTGCAGGGTGCTATAATGTTTTCAATAAACCCACTCAATTGTCTGCCCAAGAAAGGAATGGAACATTGGCTAAAGTAAATTATCAATACGAAAAACGTCAGAAAGAGATACAAAAGAAAAAGAAGAAAGAACAGAAATTAAAACGCAAGGAAATCAAAAAGAATTCCCAGCAACCAGAGGAGACTCCAAAAGAGACTCCAGTTGAGACTCCCGCTCAGTATCCGAGCGAGACGACAGAGAAAAAAGAAACCCCGCCAGCGTAGAGATATTTCTGTTTGCTCATCAAGGGCATTCCAAGCAAAGAGACCAGTTCTGTAAAGAGTCTGGTCTCTTTGCTTTTTATATCCGTGATTTCGGCTTGCCTACAGTCAAGGTCAGAATGACTTAAAGATCAGCGAACAACACGTCACCGCGCCTTCGGCCTTGGCAAGTTCATCCGCATCAACCATGACCATGTGGATGCCCGCCGCTTCCAGTCGCTTTTGTGTCTTTGGGAAGGATGTCGGATAAATAATGGTTTCTCCGATCATAACCGCGTTAGCCGCGTACGGCTCGGACGGATCGATCTCGATGAATTTCATTCCGCTGAAGTGGTCCTTGCCCACCCATTCAGGATTGATCAACAAAGTATCTTCTGTAACCTGCGTAACGGCAGATTTGAGGTGTAGGCAACCAGTTACGGTCACGCTTTTGACTTCATAGCCATAAGGCCGCAAATATTCCTGCATCTGCTCAATGGCATTATGGTCACTTCGGGTGGACAGGCCAACATAAATCTTTTTGCCCACACGCAGGATGTCGCCACCGTCCACACGGGCAGGCGCTTTGATTTGAAAAAGTTTGCGGTAGGGTGTGAGAACTTTGATAATTGAATCCATTTCCGGCTTGCGCGAGTCCGCGCCGGGGCGGGTGATGACCGCGCACTCGTCCAGCACGAGAGCCGTATCTTCGACGAAAACCGAATCGGGCAGGTGCGAGTCGGCAGGCAGGGTTTGGACTTCCAAACCAAGCGAGTACAGGGCGGTCACATATTGCTTGTGTTGTTCGCAGGCACGTTCGTAATTGATCGGCTCGCGCTCGAGATTGGTCAACTCACATTCGTTGATGGCGGGGCTGACTTCACGGGTAATGGCGGTCAACATTTTCTCTCCTCAGGCCTTCTTCCAAATTTGATAGAGACCTGATCTTTGATTTTCTCCGTCCGAACAAAACATTTCTATGATCTCAAATCTGCTGGCTTTGGCCAGCTCGGCCAGCTCGGCCTCATCAAAATGATGGACGTAGCGCAAACCGGGTGCGCCGCGCTTCCAATCGAGCAGATAATCGTTTGGATCAACGTCTTGGTCGGTTAGGCCGATTGCATCCCATGGCTGGATTCTTGCTTTCAAGCGGGGGCTGTTCAGGAATTGCCAGTTGGAGTGGATGAAGTGTCCGTTCGGCTCGAGCGAATTGTGAATTTCCCTGATAATGTTCAGGCGCAGTTCAAAGCCCGGAATGTGGTGAAACACTGCGAAAGCAAAGATCAAATTAAAAGTGGATGGCGGAAGTTTGGAACGCCAGTTTCCGGCTGTAATATCCGTCGCCAGGAATTTAACGGGAAATGTAAAAGGCTCGCGTCCGGCTTCATTGAGCAGCGGCAGGCTAAAGTCGAGGCCCAGATACGAGCCGGAGTGATTGCGTCGCGATAGCGTGCGCGCCAGCTCGCCGTTGCCGCATCCAAGATCCAGGATCGATTCGTTGCCGCGTAAAGAGTCAAGCACTCGCATCACGCCCGTTTGCAGGCGGTCACGGGTCGCAGAAAATTCGCAGCCATGATCCGTGTAAAACTGATGGTTGAGGGCGAGCAGGCGTTGAACGATGGTTGTGTCCACGCCAACATTATAACGGGTATAATTTTCGCCTATGTTCTCCAAAGAAGGAATCAGCGCATCTTTTCAATCTCAGAGCAGGCCGCTCCTGCACATCGGCACGCGCATCACGCCCAGGGAAGTGTAATGAGATCCGAAAAGCAGCAAGCCTGGGCAACGACTCACACCATCAAATCTGAATGGTTGACTTTGGCGCGCCAGGTGATGACGGAGATCCGAAGCGGCAAACCCGTGATGGACGC
>JAMDBC010000184.1 GCA_023484185.1 Chloroflexota bacterium
TTATTCGTCTTTTATTACAAACTGGGTTGGGCCCCGGGACCCGGCCGGATAAATTCCCGCATTGGCGCTCCGCATTCGGTCACCGGCCTGTTTGTTTTCGACTCACTGTTGACGGGCAACATGCCGGCTTTGTGGAGTTCGCTCAGCCACCTTATCCTGCCTTCAATCATTCTGGGCTGGTTTACCCTGGCCTTGATCGCGCGCATCACCCGCTCTTCGATGCTGGAAGTCCTCTCGCAGGATTACATTCGTACTGCCCGGGCCAAGGGCCTGGCGGAAAAATGGGTCATCATGTCACATGCCCTGCGCAATGCGCTTATCCCGCTGGTTACACTGGTCGGTCTGGCATTTGCCGGCCTGATGAGCGGCGCCATCATGACCGAAACGATTTTCTCCTGGCCTGGGATTGGCCGTTATGCAGTGGAGGCAGCCGCCAACCTGGATTACCCTGCCATCACGGGGACAACCTTGCTGATCGCCATCGTTTATATGTTGGTGAATATTTTTGTGGATGCGCTCTATACCATCATCGATCCACGCATTCGGGCAGGATAAGCCATGACTGTGGCAGATTTGGCCCGACCTTCGTTACCCCAAAATGCTGACAGCCCCATCCGGCGCAGCCTGCGCGCTTTGCGCCGCAACCGGATGGCCATGCTTGGCTTTATTATCATCCTGGTTTGGGCCGTGGCAGCGATCATTGCTCCTTTCACTGCCATGCGCGATCCTCTCGCCCAGACGATTGGTGACCGGCTTAAACCTCCTTCCACCCAGTATTGGTTTGGTACGGATGAACTGGGCCGAGACGTGTTCAGCCGTGTGATCTATGGCGCACGTATTTCCCTGCCGATCGGTTTTGTGGTCATCATGTTCGCAGTGATGATGGGAGTGCTGGTTGGCGCATCCGCCGGTTACATTGGTGGTATGTATGATCTTTTGATCATGCGTTTGGCCGATATTACCCTGGCATTTCCCTCGATTGTACTCGCACTGGCCATTGCCGCTGTTTTGGGCCCCAGTCTTATCAATGCGCTGACCGCCATGGTATTGGTTTGGTGGCCCGAATATGCCCGCCTGATGCGCAGCCAGGTGTTGAGTGTAAAGAACAACGAATATGTCACGGCGGCGATTGCTCTCGGCGCGTCGCGAAACCGCATCCTTATTACCCATATTCTTCCCAATACCTTTGCACCCATCCTAGTCAAGGCTTCCCTGGATGCCGGCAGCGCCATTCTCAACATCGCTGCGCTCAGCTTCATCGGCTTGGGTGCTGTACCGCCTACTCCCGAGTGGGGTGCCATGATCTCTGCAGGACGATACCAGTTCTATAGCTGGTGGCTGACAACCTTCCCCGGTCTTGCCATCCTCATGGTGGTATTGGGTTACAACTTCCTTGGTGAAGGTGTTCGCGACTCCTTTGATCCGCGCATGACTTGATCCTAATCGGTTTACGAAACGACAGCCTCAAAGCGGGGCTGTTTGTTTTCATGGCGGAATATTGTTTTCAAACGTAAATACGTGGCACGCGCCTGTGGATCAGTGTGGTGAAATCCACCTGTGATGTTTGGTATAGGTTGGCCAAATCGTGCACCCATAGGGACGAATCGCCTTGCTGGCCGATGATCACAACTTCCTCGCCCATTCGATAAGGACGGGGCAGCCGCACCATCAACTGGTCGAGACACAAGCGTCCCACTACCGGACATTTGATTCCGTCAATTATGATTTGGTTACCGGGCAGGCGACGCAAACCATCTCCATAGCCTACTGGTATGATCCCGATGAGTTCTTCGTGAGGAGTAATGTAGCTTCCGCCATAGCCTATGGTCCAACCGGCTGGTAAAAGGCGGCAGGATGCCAGTTGCGCTTTCCAGATAAGTACTGGCCGATAAGAATTGGGAAGTGGCTGGTCAATACGGATGCGTAATCCGAGAACCACATTGCCCACCCGTATCATGTCATAACGGCTTCGCGGCAGGAAAAAAGCCGCAGCTGAATTGGCAAGATGCGCCCAGCGCGGACGCAGACCGGATTCTTCCATTGCTCGAACAGCCAGATCAAAGCGCTGGCATTGGTTTTCGTTAATTGGATTTTGATCTTCGGCTGTTGCGAGATGGCTGTACATCCCGTCGATGTAGATTCCGCCTGCCGCTTGCGCCTGACGCGTGAAGGAAACAATTTCCTCGGCGAAAACACCCAATCGTCCCATGCCTGTATCCACTTTCAGGTGAACATGAACAGCCTGACGGGCGGCGCGGGCGCGAGTGGAAAAAAGTTGAAGCGTTTCCAAACTATGCAAAGTCAATGTAACATTGCTGACGATTGCTTCATCCACCTCGTCGGGCGTAACCATACCCAGCACCAGAATGGGAGCGCGGATTCCGTTTTGGCGCAAGGCGCGCGCCTCCCCAAAGCGCGCCACGCCGAGCCAACTTGCGCCGCCTTCTATGGCTGCCCGACTCACTTCAACCGCGCCGTGCCCGTACGCATCGCCTTTGACGATAGCCATCAGCGGTGTGCCGGTATCGCGGAGAATTTGGGAGCAGTTGCTGGAGACCGCCAACAGATCGATCTCGATCCAGGTGGGATAAGTTTGGGCCATTTTGTTGAATTATAATCGCGGAAAGATTGGATGTACTTATGCTTGAACCGATTCTTGAAACCATTCATCTGTCTTACTCCGTTCCCTACTTCGCCCAGGTTGCCAGCCCGGAGTTGGCTGAATCTATCTTTGTGCATGGATTAGATCCAATACAAGACCCGCATTGGGCCGAAAGTGGAGCAGAAACTCCGCAGGAATATGCCTATTGGGTTGAACGCGCCTGCGGAGTAGCCTGCTTGAAAATGTGCGTGGAAGCTGCCGGCGGCTCGATACGATCGCTTGTGGATTGGGCGCGCCTCGGCCTGGAGCGAGGCGGCTATTTGGTTCGCCACAACGCGGACGGCAGTATTCAGGAAGTGGGTTGGGTACATGGCGTGCTGGCTGAAATGGCACAAGAAAACGGTCTGAAAGCGGAAGCCCGTCCAGCCAGCGTGGAAGAAATCCCGGCATTTTTGCGGCAGGGATCCATGGTGATCGCTTCTGTTTCATACGAGGCTGGGGATGACCGCCTGCCCATTACCCGGCAGGGTGGGCACCTCATGGTCGTGGTGGGCGCGGAATGTGTGGATGGCCGCCCGCATGCTTTTTATGTTAACAATCCTTCGGGGCGGCGAGCTGAACTACAGGCTGGCGCGCGCCTGTCGCTTGAACGTTTTGCAGCAGCATACAGTGGACGTATTATTGTTATCGGGCGAGCATAGTCAGCATTCTTTGAGTTCATCGGTGGTTAAAACGAATTTTATGAATTACTCTAACGCTAACATAATTTTTGCGCAATCCGTGCCAAAAATCGGAAAACGGCAAAAATAATTTCGTTGTGGCGCTTTATCCTGTGCTGGGAAAAAGAGTAGAACCACAATCTGTAATTGATTACTAAAACGCACTCTTTTGGGATCAGTTTTTGTATAAAAATGTGTGCCCTACTGAAAACCCGGTCAGCTCGATGGCTGGCCAATCCGCAATGGTGCGCGCGAGTTTGAGGATGCGGTGATAAGCACGCGCCGACAAATTAATTTGACTCATTGCCGTGCGCATCAGGCTCTGACCTTCATCCTGTAACTGACAAAATTGACGAATCTCCCCGATGCGCATGTCCTTATTTCCGAAGATGTTTGACCATAAACTTGCTTATGGGGTTTCGTAAGCGTTGCTGTCGTGCGGATGTGTAACTTATAAAACAGCAAAATTCCCCGCACTTAATTAAAAGTACGGGGAAAGCGAATTGATTGTTTATCGGTATGCCTTTGCGAAGCATAGCGCCATATATGGCGAAACAATGCGAATTTATAGAAGTTTATCGTATTTGGGCAAGATTAGCGCGGTATAAGTTGTGCAGGTCTGAACTTATACCCGTATATTCGATATATACCGCGCAAAGCTTATCTTCATGGAATTATAGGGTTGGTTAGAAACCATTTAGGCATGTTGTTAGCAAATTCTTGGCAATAATTCTCCCGCTGGCAGATCAACCATGCGTGAGCCACCAATACTCGTCTTTGCCACAACCAGCCCAGGATGTTCTGCGACTACAGACCCAATACGCGCAGCCTCTTTGCCGAATGGATGTGCATGCATGGCTTCAAGTACAGGCTCCACCTGACTTTCAGGAACGATGGCGATCAGTTTGCCTTCATTGGCGATGTAGAACGGATCCAGGCCCAGCATTTCACAAGCCGCTTTGACTTCCCGGTGTACCGGGACCTTATTCTCTTCGAATTCAAAGCCTACATTCGAGGCTGACGCCAACTCATTGAGCACTGCAGATAAGCCGCCGCGCGTGGCATCGCGCAGGCAGTGAATATCTTTGGTCACATTCAGCATCGCCTTGACCAGACCATTCAGCGGCACGGTATCACTGCGAATCTCAGTCTCGAATTGCAGGCCCTCGCGCACGGACATGATGGCAATGCCATGATCTCCCATCGTGCCGCTAACGATTACCGCGTCACCCGGTTGAGCATTCTTGGGCGAGATGCCCACGCCTTCGGGCACGAGGCCAATTCCTGTGGTGTTGATATATAAACCGTCACCATGACCTTTGTTCACCACTTTTGTATCGCCGGTAATCAACTGGACTCCCGCCTCACTACAAGCATCCGCAACTGAGGCGACGATCTGGCCCAGGCTTTCCATGGCTAGCCCCTCCTCCAAGATGAAGCCGGAACTCAGGAACATGGGACGCGCCCCGCTCATCGCCAAATCGTTGACCGTGCCGTTGACCGCCAGTTCGCCAATATCACCGCCAGGGAAAAACAGCGGACTGACCACGAACGAGTCAGTGGTGAAAGCCAGCCGCGCACCATTAACGTTGAACACAGCCGAGTCGCCCATCTGGTTGAGCAGGTCATTTTCAAAGGCTGGCGCGAACATGTGCTGGATCAGGTCGGCCATCATCCTGCCGCCACTGCCGTGTCCCATCACGATGGTTGGATAATTTTGCAAGGGGACTGGGCAGGTCCAATTCATGAGATCAAACTTCGAGTTCATTTTTCTCCGCCAATGCGTAACGACCATATCGGTAATAAGCCGCGCAGGCACCTTCTGAGGAAACCATGGTGGCTCCCAACGGGCTTTGAGGTGTACATTCCTTTCCAAAGGCGGGACACAGATTGGGTTTCCTCAAACCCTGGAGCACGAGCCCGCTGATACACAAACTGGATTCCTGTGTTGCAATTGTCTGTATTTCGGGAAAGCGCAACTCAGCATCATATTCAGCAAATTCTGTCCGCAGTTTATATCCACTTTGAGGGATGACGCCAATGCCGCGCCACGGTCGGTCGCATGTCTCGAAGACTCGATTGATGATCGCCTGCGCGGGTTTGTTACCATCTCGCAAAACCGAACGAGCGTACGCGTTTTCAACTTCGGCGCGTCCCTCTTCCAATTGTTTGAGCTATTTCAACACACCGTGCACAATGTCGACCGGCTCGAAGCCAGTCACGACAATCGGCACGTGATATTTCTCAGCCAGTGGTTCATATTCCCAGTAGCCCATCACTGTGCAGACATGCCCTGCCGCCAGGAAACCATCGACTCGTACCTCAGGAGATTCCATCAAAGCGCTGATCGCTGCGGGAACGGTGACGTGCGAGACCAACATGGCAAAGTTGTGAATGCCTTGTACTTTGGCTTGGACCACTGCCATCGCATTCGCGGGTGCAGTTGTCTCGAAGCCGATGCCAAAGAAGATGACCGTTTTGTCAGGATTTTCACGCACCACCTTCAGCGCGTCGAGAGGCGAGTAAAGGATGCGGACATCGCCTCCTGCGGCGCGGACGCTGAACAGGTCCCGCTCTGAACCGGGCACGCGTAACATGTCGCCATAAGATGTAAAGATCACATTCGGGGTAGAGGCGAGGGCAATCGCTTTGTCCACCTGTTCGAGCGGCGTCACACAAACCGGGCAACCGGGCCCGTGCACGAGTTCGATCTCCGGCGGCAGGAGTTGATCCAATCCGCTTTTGATGATCGAATGAGTTTGCCCGCCGCACACTTCCATCAACGTCCAACGGCGCGTGACGATGTGACGCAATTCATCGAGCAGTTTTTGTGTCAGCGCGCCATCGCGATATTCATCAATGAACTTCATGGCTGGCCTCCCGCATCCGGTAACTCATTCGCCAGCATGTCCATCTGTTGCAATATTTCCAGAGTCTCGCGCGCTTCTTTTTCGTCGAGGCGGCTGATGCCAAAGCCGACATGGATGATGGTGTAATCGCCGACTTGAATCTCAGGCAGATATTCCAGACAGGTTTCTTTGATCACTCCGCCGAAATCCACTTTGCCCATCTTCATCCCATTGGCTTGATACACTTCAATCACTTTACCGGGGATACCGAGACACATATTACCTCCTCAAGTTTGCACTTCGAGACTATCCAAATAAACGCCGGCGCCGTTCGTCACTTTCAAGGCAAACGCGCCGCATTGCGGGCAGGAAGAAAATAATTCATCGATGGCGACATCTTTGTCGCAAGCTGTGCAATGAGCCTGGCCGGGAGCACTATCAAATTCCAGGGTGGCACCTTCCGCGATCGAGCCAGCCGACAAAGAGTCAAAATAGAAGCGGATCGAATCCGGTGTGGCGTCTGACAGCGCGCCGATGATGACGCGCACGCGAGTGACGCGCTTGGCGTTGGCTTCCTGCGCGTGTTGCATGGTATGAGTGAATAGATCTTCGGTTAAGCCGCTCTCATGCATCGGTGTTAATTCCTTATGATGGATTTCCAGACAATGATTTCAAACTGTATCGCTCTGCAATCTTTTCTGTGGCGACGACAACAGCCGCTTCAATCGCGGACGAGATGCCGGGCTCGATCATCTGTGGGATTTCGCCTACGTCGCAAACGATGACCGTGACCTTGACGCCACAGTCATCCTGCAATTCGCGCAGCATGTTGGACGTTGGGACCTGGTGAAGCGAGAAGTCATCCACTTTGGTGACGGGCAATGACTCGACTGGAATCTCCGAGACGCTCCCTATTTCCTGTCCCCAATCCACCGCGTCCATGATGACAATTTCCTGCGGACGAGTCTCGCTCAGGCTGACAGTAAAGAGCACTTTGCGCGCACCTGTACCAACGTCAATGGCATAAACATCATCGGGAACATCGAAGTGACGAGAGAGATAGTCAATCACTTCTGGCCCAAAGCCATCGTTACCAAATAGCATATTTCCAACGCCGAGGATCAGCACGCGCGCGCGGCAGAAAGAAGGAAGAATATCCATGAAATGCCTAAAGTGGGAAGTGCGAAGTGACTAAAGTGATTGCATCCCCACTTCGCGCTTTAGTCACTCCACACTTTAGCCACTTTTCAGTTCGTCAGCGTATCAATGATCTTTCCATCGGGCCCGACGATATCCAGCTTGACGGGGATCGAGCCGTCGAGTTGATGCGTGGCGCACGAGAGACAAGGATCATAGGCGCGGATCGCCATCTCGACCATGTTGAGCGTGCCCTGGTCATACTGGCCGCCTTTGATCAAAGTCTTGGCGGCCTGCCGGACCGAAAGATTGATGGCCGAGTTGTTTTGGCAGGTGGCGACGATCAAGTTGACGTGAGTGAGCAGGCCATTATCGTCGGTGGTGTAATCGTGGATCAGAGTCCCGCGCGGGGCTTCGACCACGCCCACACCACG
>JAMDBC010000078.1 GCA_023484185.1 Chloroflexota bacterium
AACATTCTGTCATCTTCCGCATTGTTTGCAGTTTGGTTAATCGCCGTATTCAATTGCACCCTTTGAAGCAATACGCCCCTGCTTAAAGTGCTGCCTCCACTCGTCGCAATGCGCCATCTACATTTACATTATTGCGCCACATATCTATTGATTTGCATGCAAGTTCAGAGGTGAATATTGGGCAAGTTTGGCAAGAAGGAATGTCAAAGAATTTTTGCAGTACCGCATAACTTGCCATGAAGAGTCGGGCGAGAGATTTGCCCAACGTTGCTCTAATTTAGTGAGTTGAAGGCGGGGTTGTTTAACGGAACGAGTATGCAGTCTGAAACGATCACGATGCTGGCGAAGACGTTTTGTGGCGCACCACCAAAAACCCCACTCTCACATAAAAGGAGTATATAATGTATTCATCAAGAACAGGTTGAACACCTTCCTGTAAAATTTTTGCAAATGCTTCCACCCCATTCATGACGCATATAAATCGTCGCGGCCTATATACGGATGAAATATTCCCCAAAACCCATTTTTTATCTTTTCAACAAGTGTTCAACATACAACTGCTGATTACAAACAGGAGTATATAACATGACAATCATCGGAACCGGCAAAGTGATATTTACCAAAAATGGTGATGTCCACACGCGCAACGATCCAATGCCCACCGGCTCCCCGCTAGGCGAACTTCTCGAAGGCCAGACCTTTAATGTCAGCATACAGCAGGCGCAGGTCGATAACCCCAAAAATATCTGGCTCCAAATTGCGGATGGTCCGCAGGCGGGCCAATGGACAGCCCAAATTTACAATGGCACCATCTTCTGCTCTTTTACCCCAGCCGTTGACCCCTATGCGCCGGTCAAGGTCATAGTCACCACCGCTGACTATTCCATTTATTGGTCAACCGAATTCACCAAACTGCCATGATCGCCGATATTCAACTCCCCCAGGGAAAATATCGCGCCACGTTCCCGCGCGGCAAGACCTGTGCCTTGTACAGCATGAAAACATGGCTCGAAAAAGGCTGGTCTTGGGATGGGTCATTCAGCCAGATCCCAGCCTTCGACGCCGCAGTCAACGGTACGGCGGGAGTCAACAACCGTCTGAGAATTACAAGGATCGAGATCGACTTTATCAAGTCGCTCAATACGAATTCTCTCAAAACGTGGACATGGGCCGCAGACGCGCCCACAAGTTTGTATTTTCAAAGCGTGGCCGGATATTCCATTGACGACTGTGTTGACTGGAATTGGGTGGGCGCGCCCAGCGGGTACGTCGAAAACCGCGAGATTATGTGCTTCAGCAATTTTCAGAACGGCATGGCGCAGGTGGTGGCCGCGCCGCAGTCGTCCAACTACGAATGGGCGCGGGATATTCCATGGCTTATCAAAAACATCTACGGGAATTATGGCGCGGTTCCCCTGCTCTATAAAAGCATCCTGCTTGATCCGTCATCTGGTTTCCCAACCACCAAAGGCAGCCGGGGCTTCTGGTTGGATGCCAGCTGGCTCTACCAGAAAGTCGGCGAAGTGCAGGTTCCGTGGTTGGCATGAAACGTTCCCGTCTCAATGCCAAAGAACCCGGTAATTACCCACATCTATTCCGCCCCCATGCTTAGGGGCAAATGCTTGGAGCGAATCGGCAGAGCGGGCATATTTCTGATTTGTAGGTGGTCACTAGTGGACGAAACTGGGGTACAGTTCAAATAAGAACGGGCTGTCCATTTTGCAGGCAGCCCGATTCTTTTCTGGATATTTTCTAAATACTAATTGTTAGTTATCCGAAGCGCAACGGAAACCAATTCGAGGGGAGAAATCGCCGAAGTAGGCGGTCGAGCCCGGATCTGCCTGCAGGTTCGACCCTAACACTTGCGAGCGCTTGGACGTACGGATGTCTCTTGCGGCGTCGCCAAATGTGCCTCCGCGCACGACACGATCGAAGAAATTCGAGCGAGCGAGCGGGCCGGTCGGATTGGTCGCCGGGCCGTTTGCGTAGTAGTTTGCATCGAAATAATCGTTTACCCATTCAGCAACATTGCCAGCCATGTCCATTGCGCCATATGGGCTGGCGCCGGCAGGATACGAACCAACGCGGGTTGTATCGCCAAACTGGTAGTTGAAGTTGGTGAGCGTGGCGTCAGGGCGCTGATCGCCCCACGGATAGGTGTTGATGGTGTCGCCGCGGGCAGCGCGTTCCCATTCTGCTTCGGAGGGGAGACGGCGGCCAGCCCACTTGCAGTATGCGTCTGCATCGCCCCAGGTCACTTCGACAACAGGATAATCGTTGAAATCAGGGTTATTGAAGTAGGAAGCGCGGGTCTCGGACTTGAGGGCCTGCGGAGGAGCACACACGCCCGCCTTTATGCACTGGGCATACATTGCATTCGTGACTTCAAGTTTATCAAACCAGAAGGCATGCATGGTTACCTTATGAACCGGCTTTTCATTTTCTGCTGCGGCACTATCCACACCACCCATTTGGAAGGTGCCCGCTGGGACGAAGATTTCAGTCATTCCATCGGCGGACGTACGCTCGCTTCCGGCAGCTTGGTTATTGCCCGATGGCTGGACCGTTGGGTTCAATGCAACAGAGTTGGTCGGGAAGGCAGTTGGAACAGACAGAGGTGTGGGCTGTGCCTGGCTGCCACCCAATTGACAAGCGGTGCTGATAAGAACCAGCGCCACGAGTATGGGGAATAATTTTTTCATTCGAAGTCTCCTTTTTATCTTTGAATTCAGGCCTCAGTATACGAACATAGGACAAATTTCCTATCCCCCAAAGGTCATAATCCAGTAAGTTTTTGTGACTTTCTGTTACCATTATAGACGATATTACCGTATAATAGCAAAAAAGGAACTCTTCAAAATGGCTGTTTTGCCTTCCATCGCTGATTTGGATTCAAGCGCATCACACCGGGTTTTTGTGGTCTGTGACCAGGACGCGACCGCGCCAATTTGGGGCTATATCATTCGGGAAAAGGGCTTGGTCGCCATCCTTGAGACATCTGTGCAGAGAGCCATGGAACGTTCGATGGAGGAGATTCCAGACCTCATTGTGATCGACGTGAATGCCCCACATGCGCAGAGGATGGAACTTTGCAGAAAATTTCGCACACTTAGTTCCAGTCCCATCTTACTTTTCCTGCCGGCCAACAATGAAACGGAAATCCTTGAAGCGTATCAAAACGGTGTGGATGAATGTGTTGTAAAGCCGATCAGTCCAGCCATCTTTTTGGCAAAGATCATGGCGTGGGCGCGGCGCAGTTGGGCCGTGCCGATGGGTCCGGTGCGGGCAGGCAAATTGAAACTGGATCCGGCACGCCGGTCCGCGCTTGAACCGGACGGCGGCGAGACCAGGTTGACGAATCTAGAATTCCGTCTACTGCATTTATTGATGAGTCATCCGGGGTACGTCTTCAAAAATGAAGAGATCATGCAAACGGTATGGGGCGCGGGAGGCGATGTGGCGGTCCTGAAAAACGTCGTATATCGTTTGCGAAAAAAAATGGAAATGGATTCGGGCAAACAGCCTTATTTGATTCAAACCTGGCCGGGAGGCTATAGTTTTCAGGAAGTGTGAAAAGAGCCGCCGAATTTCTCGGCGGCTCTTTTCTTAGGGACTGCAACCCGTGAGCTGATAAGTTTGTTGAATGTAGTCGTTAATTGCTTTTTCGGCGTCACAATAACCGGCATGGACTTTGAGCGCCTTGTTCCAATCTGCGAGTGCGCCGTTGGTATCCCCATTGCGCAAGAGTCCGTACCCATGCCAGAGCAAAGCCTCTTCTGAATAATAACCATTGATCGGTTTGTAAGTATCTTCCGTAATTTGGAGCAGATAGTCAATGCGATCGGCGTTGTAGTATGCAAAGAATGGCCAAAATTGATAACGGGTCATACGCTGTGGCAGACCAATGGTGAACGCTTTATCGAAAGCTTGTGCGGCCTCGCTATAACGCTCAAAGTAAACCAGACTGCTGCCGAGGTTGAACCATGCAAATTTATCATTGGAATTCGCCGTAATGGCAGTTTGTGAAATGCCCATTGCATTTTGTCTGTTCTGGTCGGGATTCCAGTCTGCCCCCAGAATGGATTTGACTTCCCCTTCATCTTCGGGCTTGTAGATGACCATATAAAGATAATTGAAGGGTTCCCAATCTGTCATTAACTTATCGTAGGGGATTTGCTTGTCCGGGCCGCGCAGGGGATCCTGGGCAATGATGTATTTGGCAGTATCATCATAGCCAGTGATAAGCAAATAATGAGCATCCCACAGATCATCGTTGGGACCATTGGCATCTTGAATAGGCAGGGTCGATGCTTCCTCTATGATGACAGGATATTTGGCGGCCAACAGCTGTTTGAGCGTATTGATATTCCCGGCTACGCGGAATTCCGCACGCAACCAGCCCGCCTGATTCAGAACGAAATAACGAAGTTCGTCAGGGTTGACGTTGCGATCCTGGGGGGCAGGTTTGATTATCTTGGCGATATCATTTTGATTCCCCTGCCAGCCGTACATTCGTAGCGCCATTGTCAGAGTGGCGGGACCGCAATTGTTTATTCCCTGCAATTCGTATTTGGGAGATGGCAAGGTTACCTGTGACGGAAGCGGCTGAGGGGTTGCGCTGGGTTCGATCGCAGGAGAAGCAGGCGTGGGCGGCGCAGGTGTAAAAGTTGCAAAGGGCGTGGATGGCAGCGGCGTAGGTATTTTGCCAATGGGGTCAACTGCATTTTGGATGTATGTACTCCAAACAACCATCCGCCATTCTGCGCGGCTTTTTATGGCGGGGATTTGATATACCAAAAAGCCCAGCAGAAAAATTCCTGCCAGTGATAATAGAATTGTTAATCTGGTACGTTTTGACATGACGGAAAGTGTACCAGATTCGAATGAGTCGATTCTTAAACAGAAAACGCTATTGAAAGAAGTCAATGGCGTTCGACTTTATGGTTTTATTGCAAAAGGTCAATCTAAGGCAGATGAGTACTGGTTCCTCCCTGATACGATTCCGGGTCCACTACCGCCTGTGATTTGAAGATGCCCACATTATCAGCCCATAGTCAAAATATCGCGTATCAACAAGTTGGCTCTCTGGGAATCGCCGTGATTAAAATCTTTTGGACACGGATTACACGGATCCGCTACGCGCACGGAAAAACACGGATTTTTTATTGCTTTTTCCGTGAGACTCCGTGAAATCTGCGGCATCCGTGTACAAAATTACGGCAACTCCCAATGAACCTTCCTTTTTGTTTTTATGCGCCGTGAAATCTGATGTACAATCGGGTCAAACTAAACCATGAACACAACGCTTGCCGCACAACCCGCCTGCCTGCCTGAAGTCGTAAACCGCATTGTCCGCAAATTCAACCCACTGCGGATCATTCTCTTTGGTTCGTGGGCGCGAGGCGAAGCGCGGCCAGACAGCGACGTTGACCTGTTGGTCGTTTTGCCAGAGGTGGAACATAAACGACGCACCGCGATAGAGATTTTACGCGTCCTGAACGGCGTCCCTATCAGCAAGGACATAGTTGTTACCACGCCGGAAGAAATCAAAGAGCGCGGGAGGGTCGTGGGAAATATTCTGCTGCCCGCATTAACGGAGGGGAAAATCATTTATGAACGCAGATGAATCAAAAGGCTGGCTTGAATATGCATAAACCGATCTGCGCGCCGTACAGACCCTGCTGAACAGCGGTGAATTCTTTCCCCGCCAGGTCTGCTTTCTTGCGCAACAAGCTGCCGAAAAGTCCATCAAGGCCATTCTGGTCTATGAAGAAGTGAATTTCTCAAAGAGTCATGACCTTGACCGTTTGCGAGACATGATACCCAGCGGATGGAAATTCAAAAAAACATTTCCCGACCTTGCAGAATTAACCATTTGGGCGGTGGAATCGCGCTACCCGGGCGACACGCCAGATGTCGTCGAATACAAAGCGTGGCAAACCCTTCACCTGGCTGAATCCGTCTTCGATGCAGTTAAGGCCGAACTGGACACAAGATTTTTATCCAGGAAAAATCAAGGGTAATCTGGCAGTAAATAAAAGGGTCGCCGCTTCAACACTTGGCACGGCGCTCGGCGCTTCCGTTGCGGCTGGAGCGGGCGCTGTTTGACTCCCGTTGGAGAGCGTGCCTTCCCCGGAGACCCCACAGGCGGCGCATACAAAGGCAAGCAAGATCAGAAGAGAAATTAGATGAAGTTTCATAGAGAGATTCCCTTTTTGTTGTGCTCCCATTCGCGCACGCGCTCAAACAGATCGCTTAACGGTTTCAGGTTCGATACTGGCACGGCCAGGTTTTTTGTGCGCGTCAGGTTATATTGAAAGACGCGGCTTCCTTCGTGGATCAAGTGGGCGCGTCGGTGGAAGTCTTCGCGTGAGATCCAGCCCGCCAGATAGATATCCATGCCATAAACCCAGATATTGCTCCACGCAATTGACTCGATCACGTATGTTTCTTTGCGTGACGGAGAATGGAGGCCCAAGCGCGCGGCCGGCCTGGATTTGACGTGAAGGTAAGCCAGCGAATAAAAATCCGCATCCACTTCGACGCGTGTGCGCGGCGGGAGTTCAACGGAGCGCGTCACAAATTCCCGGCTGGAATCCTGGCCGCCGATTTCGAGCCTGAGCATTTCATCCGATTCGGATTTGAGCGCCAGCTGCCCAAGCGGGATCCAGTTATGTGGATGCGTCCACGTTTTGGGCATGGTGTGGATGAGATACGCGGGTTGCCCCGCCTCGGATGCCTTCTGCATGTCGTCGGGGGAAGCCGCGATCAGGCCGGTCAGAAATGCGAAGAGGTAAAGGTCGTTGTCTGCCTGGCCGTCGCGCGCATACTGATCGAGCGGCACCAGGGCCGGGGCGTCGAGAGCTGGCCCGAGGTCGCGGTGAAGAAGCGTGATCTGGTCGCGATGTGTGATGAGGAATGACTTAAGGTCACAGCGATGTCCGCCAAGTGAAACATCGTAACGGTCGGGGTCGGTGAAGGGTGTTGCGCCTTTGATGTCGAATGGAACGTTTTGCCCGGCAAGATAACGGCGGAAGGCCAGTTCGACAGCCACGCCCGCCACGATGCGCCGCAGACGGTCGAAGGACGAGCCGCCCATGCGGTCATAAGTATGAGGCAGGGAACGACAGGCGTAGGCGATTCCGCCTTCGGTGAGATCGGGCGTGTAAGGGATGCGGATGATATCGGAGGATACAAGCATATTATCATTTGATGAACAGAGCTTTGATGTGACTGAAAGGATACTCACTACGAGATTTCAACAGAAGCCAATGACGAATGGGAAGTTAGGGTGTCATAATAGAACTTGAAGATTGGATCATTCGGGTATAGTAAGAGCATAAGATGATAGATGGCAATCTCTACATCATGAACGTACTTACGGGCTTTATCTAAACTAATATTTACAACTTCTGGCCTATGGACTAGCCTATTTCGTATCTCAACACCTTTTTGGATTTCCGCAACCTTTGGGGATTTTTCAAATCCAAAGGATTCGAGAATTGAGCCGTAGAGTTTATGCGTTGGCGGGGACGGAACCTCTAGTAAAAGAGTTTCTAAATCTGGCTTCAGCCTAATGAAAAACTCTTTGATTGCTAATTCAGCTGCAATCGTTGCGTCAATCCATTGGTATTGAGGGATGTCCTCAGATTTAGCTTTATGTAGATATCGAAATGCAGTAAATGGTTCTATATTTTCATCTAGGAA
>JAMDBC010000138.1 GCA_023484185.1 Chloroflexota bacterium
TCCACAACTTCGGGGAAATATTGCACCATCAAATCGTTGACGTGTACGCCGATTTCAGTCGGCATGAGGCGGCGATCCATGCGCTCCACGTAACCGCGCTGCTGGATGGTTGAAATGGTCGGTGCGTACGTGGACGGACGTCCGATGCCGTTCTCTTCAAGTATCTGCACAAGTGATGCTTCAGAGAAGCGCGGCGGCGGTTGCGTGAAATGCTGTTCCGGGATCAGATGAACCAAATGCTGCTTCTGACCCTCAGCCACGCCAGCCGGAATGCGAACGTTGTCGTCGTCTTCTGATTTTATATCTTCATTCCTGGCTTCTTCATAAACCACTAAAAAGCCGGCAAATTTCACTGCCGAACCTGAAGCACGTAACAAATATTCGTGCGCCGATGTTTTTCCAGTAACCTCAACCTGCAATGTATCGTACACTGCAGCTTCCATTTGCGAAGCAACGAAACGCTGCCAGATCAAGTTATAAAGTTTAAACATGGCCGGCTCAAGAAACGCCTTGACCTTTTCCGGTTCACGCGGCACGGAAGTTGGACGAATGGCTTCGTGCGCTTCCTGCGCACCCATGGATTTTGTTTTATATTGCGGCGGCTCAGCGGGTAAATAAGCCGCGCCATACTTTCCTGAAACATAATCGCGCGCGTCTTTCTGCGCGATCTCTGATACATTGGTCGAGTCGGTACGCATGTAAGTGATCAAACCGGTTGCGCCGCCCTCGCCCACATCCTGGCCTTCGTAGAGTCCCTGCGCCAGGGCCATCGTGCGCTTGGCCGTGAAGCCGAGTTTGCGTGAAGCCTCCTGTTGCAGAGTCGAAGTCGTGAACGGCGCCGAGGGTTTGCGTCGACGTTCGCCGCGTTTGACTTTTGTGATTACGAACGCGGCAGTTTCCAAGTCCGCCAAAATCGGTTTGACCGCTGCCTCATCCGGCAATTCCGGTTCTTTGTCATCGATCCGCGCCAGCTTGGTGATAAAGGTGGACTTGAGCCCTTCGGGTTTGAACTCAGCGCCAATCGTCCAATATTCGACCGGGATAAATTCTTCGATCTCCCGTTCCCTCTCGACAATGATACGGAGCGCCACCGATTGAACGCGTCCGGCCGAGAGGCGGCTTCGCACCTTCTCCCACAGAATCGGGCTGATGCTGTAACCGACAAGGCGATCCAGCACGCGCCGCGCCTGCTGGGCATTGACCAGGTCCATGTTAATGCTGCGTGGATGCGAAAAAGCCTCCTTGATGGCAGGTTCGGTGATTTCATGAAAGACCACACGTTTGGCCCGCGCCGGTTCGATCTCCGCAGCCTCGACCAAATGCCACGAAATGGATTCGCCTTCGCGGTCGGGGTCGGTTGCGAGATAGATTTCATTGGCAGTCTTCGCCAGCTTCTTGAGCTCTTTAACGACTTCTTTCTTCTCATTGGGAACGCGATACTTTGGCTCGAAATTATTCTCCACATCCACAGAAAGTTGTGAACGCAGCAGATCGCGCACGTGTCCCACCGAGGCCCTGACCGTGTAGCCTTTGCCGAGAAAACGTCCCACCGTTTTGGCCTTGGCCGGAGATTCGACGATCACCAGCTTTCCATCGCGCTTCTCCACTTTGACAGGCTTTTCAGGCGGCGCCATTCCATCATGGGCAGGCGTTTTGCCCATGCGATAAAGTTTTGTTCCACAGACCGGGCAAGTTCCAAGCGTCACCGCAGAACCCCTGGCATTGAACGCGGCCACAGGATCTTTCATTTCACGCTTGGACTTGCACTTCATGCAATACGCTTCCATTTATTCTCCGCTCCTCACCCACCTTCTGTTTTCCACAACGAAGGTTTTTACAAGTGAGGGAATTTCTAAAGATAATTCTCTTGACGATGTTTCTTCAAATGTTCCACTACTTCGCGTACTTTTTGTGCCTGATCCACTTTGCAGACGAGAAGTACATCGTCCACATCCACAATCACCATATCGTCAAGACCAATAGTGACGATTAGGCGCTCCGGGTTTTTCCCATACAACAATGTGTTCCGCGTTTCCAGCGCAAGGTGCTGAGAGTTTACCGCAACGTTGCCGTGCATATCAGGAAACAACACATCAAACAGACTATCCCACGCGCCGACATCGCTCCAGCCCAGCCCGCCGGCAGGCAATACCGCCACACGCTCGGCCTTTTCCATGACGGCATAATCAACCGTCTCGACTTTCAGGTCGTGCCACAATGCCTTCAACGTTTCATCCCGATTGGGCGTGTCCCATGTTGCGGAAATCTTATTCAGAGTATCGGCAAGCACGGGCATCTGCTTATTGATCTCAGCCAGGATCGCGTCTGCCCGCCAGACGAACATGCCGCTGTTCCAGGAATGATCCCCCGACCGTAAAAACTCCTGGGCGGTTTTTTCGTCCGGTTTTTCCTTGAAACGCCGCACTTTATAAGCCGGGTACATGAAATCGCCATCCAGCGACTCGCCCTGCTGAATATAACCGTACGCCGTAGACGGATGCAATGGCGTGATCCCAAGAGTCACCAGATAATTCTGGCTGGCGATATTAAAAGCTGTTCGCAACAAGTAATGGAACAAGTCACGGTTGCGAATAAAATGATCCGACGGCAGGATCGCCATCACAGCTTCGGGATCGCGTTTTTTCAAAATCGCCGCGGCCAAACCAACAACAGAAGCTGTGCCGCGCGGCGCAGGTTCGATCAAATAATTTTCAAGCGGAATGGACGGCACCTGCTTTTGCATCTCACTCGCCTGCTCCGCCACCGTCACCACCAGAATGCGTTCCGACGGAAACATATCCGTCAACCTGTTGACTGTGCTCTGAAACAACGTCTCTTCGCCGAGCAAAGGCAAAAGTTGTTTGGGACTGTTCTTTCGCGAGACAGGCCATAAACGCGTCCCGCCTCCGCCAGCCATGATGACTGCATAGGTATGCTCGTTCATGTCAACCTTTGAAAAAAATGTCGTGTTCCCGATCAAATCGAGTAGCCAGATTGTACCTCACGAACTGCAACATAATGCATCCCGCCCACCTGACGCACCATGCCTTTGAGTTCCATCATTACCAGAGCCGCGGAAACTTTCTCGACGGGCAAACCAGTCTGATTGCGAATTTCATCCACGTGGATAGGATCATTGTTCAGCAAATTCAACAGTTGCGCTTCGACCGCGTCGGCGGGCAAAATCTTACGGGCGGCTTTTTGTTCGCCCACGCGCGTCAGGTTCAGGGCTTGCATAATATCCTGCGGTGTAAGCAAAGGCAAGGCGCCATTTTGTATCAACTTGTTCGTACCCTTGCTTTGCGGCGCAAGTATACTACCCGGCACAGCAAAAACTTCACGTCCTTGCTCGGCTGCAAACTCAGCCGTGATCAGAGCGCCGCTGGTCTCGCCTGCTTCGATCACCACCACCGCCATGGACAAGCCGGAAATAATTCGATTACGCGGCGGGAAATTACTACTATCCGGCGCAGTACCAACCGGATAATCGCTGACGACTGCGCCGCGCGACATCATTTGCTCGGCCAATGCGCGATTCTCAGGCGGATAAAAACGATCCACACCGGACCCCAAAACAGCTACCGTTCGCCCGCCGGCTTTCAACGCCGCTGAATGCGCCACCGCGTCCACACCGCGCGCCAAACCGCTGACCACCGTGATTCCATTCGCCGCCAGAAATGCGGATAACTCTTCCGTGACCTGACGTCCATAAGGCGTGATTTTGCGCGTGCCGACAATGGCAACCGCGAAATGGTCTTCGGTCAATATATCACCGCGCACATATAAAACGGGCGGCGGCTGTTCGATCTCTTTCAAGCGCGGCGGATAATTCTCATCGCCCCACGTCAGGATCTGAATGTCTTGCGCGGCGATCTTGTCCCACAGTTTATCAAGATCAACAGATTTACGAATTTCGAGAAAACGCTCAACAACCTTCGGTCCCAATCCTGCGGCGCGCAATTCATCCGGCGAACCCTGCCATGCAGACTCAGCGTCGCCAAAATATTGGATCAGGGCCTGCAGACGAACTGCCCCGATCCCGCGCGCGAGATTAAATCCAACCCAGTAGCGTTTTTGATCCATGAGAAAAGTATAACTGTTATCTGCGGTTCTGGTTACAGCCCTTCGAGCAGATGAACGCGCATTAAACGGCGGCCCATCTCCACATCCAGAATGACCGAAGGAATGGCGGGCAATAATACTTCGCTTCCATCGGCGCGCGTCACCACGTACACATTGTTTGCGCCCGTTTCCATCACTTCGGTCAACTCACCGATTGGCTCATCCTTCTCGTCCACCACTTGAAGTCCGATCAGTTCATGAAAATAATACTGACCCTCAGCCAAAGGCGGACGATCCGCGCTGGCGACATACACCCACAGGTTGCGAAGGCGTCCCGCATCTTCGGGCGTATCCACGCTGTGAAATTTTACGATCAAGCCCTCGTTGTGAAAACGCGCCCCGTCAATGACCATCGCATCGTGCGACTCGCCCACAAAAACTTTCACGCCTTTTTTGATGCGCTCCGGGAAATCCGTGTGGACTTCCATCACCATCTCGCCATACACGCCATGCGGACGACGCAAGTGACCGATAGCTAAATAGACAGGCTCGCCAGTGGACGGCGAGCCTGACCCAGCGCTGCTAGATAATTTTTTGGGAGGCATTATTGTGGCTCAACCACATCGAGAGTAATTTGTTTGCCTTCACGTTCGGCGGCTACTCTCAAGATGGCGCGAATGGAATTGGCAACTTTTCCGCCCTTGCCGATCACGCGGCCCATATCATCTTTGGCCACGCTCAGCTCCCCGCGATGGCCGCCTTCTCTCCCATATTCTTGAACTTCGACCTGCTCCGGGTGCTCAACCAGCGACTTGGCGATGAATTCGATCAGGTCTTTCATAATGCCTCAGCTAAGAATTTAATCCTTGTGGGTCTTGACGGAAGCGACGCGCTTTGTAGCGGCCTCTGCCGCTTCCTGCAAAAGCGCCTCGACCGCCTCGCCTTTTTTAAGGCGTTCGAAGCGATCAAGGATTCCCGCGCTCTTGAAAACCATGCCCACTGATTCAGTCGGCAGAGCGCCATTCTGCATCCAGTGATAGACTCGATCTTCTTTAACGGTCAGAGTCGAGGGATTGGTGCGCGGGTTATAGAAACCCAAAATTTCGAGAAAGCGGCCATCGCGGGGAGCTTCCTTATCAGCCGCAACAATGCGGTAGGAAGGCTGGCCCTTCAAGCCAATACGGCGAAAACGAATACGAACCATCGAGAACGTTCTCCTTCAAATTAATTTTCTATTTTAGTTGGCTCATGCAAACGAGAGAGGAGGGGTGCGTGAAAGGACGCACGCTCGAAAGCTGAAATCCACAGGCGCATATTTTACCAGAGAATTACTGAGGGAGCGAAAAAGAAATCCGTGTTCCCTTCCCAAAATCGCTCTCGGCAGAAATTTTTCCTCCGTGCGCCTCGACCAGATATTTTGCAATCGAAAGCCCCAGCCCCATCCCGCCCGAATCGCCGGATTTATAAAACCGATCAAAAATATGCGGCAAGTCAGCGGATGCGATTCCCGGCCCGTTATCTTCGACGGAGACTCGCACGCTTCCTTCCCTGCCCACAGCGGACTCCGTTAAATTAATTTTGACCACGCCCCCGCGCGGCGAATAGCGTAACGCGTTACCAATCAAGTTGGACAACACTTCGCGAATACGCGCCGGATCTATTTCCAACGCAGAAACATTTTCCAAAGATAATTCAAGTTTTACGCCAGAATTATCCGCACGAGATTGAAGCGACAAAGCAACCTCACGGATCAACAAAGCCAGATCGGTCGGCTCGCGCTTGAGTTGCAGTGCGCCGCTTTCGGCGAGAGCGAGCGTCCGCAAATCATCCACCAGACGCGAAAGGATTTGTGTCTCTTCCAAAATGGACTTGAGTTGCTTTTCATCAGCAGGATACACGCCATCCAACATGCCTTCGACGTTTCCCTGGATGACCGTCAGCGGCGTGCGGAGTTCGTGCGAAATATCGGCCAGCATGGCGCGTCGTTGAGAATCATCAACTTGCAAACGTTCCGTCATCGAATTAAACGCTCGCATCAACAAGCGGATTTCGGGCGGGCCTTGCTCGGCCACACGTGCCGAGTAATCCCCTTCTGCCACGCGGTTGGATGCCGCCAATAAATCATCAATCGGCGTGGACATGCGTCGCAAATTCAAACCTGCTATCACCAACGCCGCCACGACAAAAGCAAAAAAGATCCCAACGAGCGCAGGCGCCCATTGAAATTGGTCAAAAGAAAAATGGAGAATTCCAAAAAGGTGTAGAACAAAACCGACGATGGCAAGGAAGACGACAAAGCTGAATAAATTAAATACAACGAACAGGCATCCCAGCCTGCGGAAGAATGGGTTGCGCCTGCCCATCCGCCGCCAGTGACGACGATCACGCGGCGGCCATTCTTCGTTCTCAGGCCACCACGGCGGGCGTTCGTGTTCGGAAAAGCGAAAGCGATGTTTCATGATATTTACCGATTCACAAAATGCTCACGCCGCCGTCTCGGCGGCGAGTCCAGCGCCGAGGACGGCGCTGGAAGCAGTTTCTATTTATCCGAAAATTTATAACCCACGCCGTAAACCGTGAGGATATATTTCGGTTCACTGGCTTTGACTTCGATCTTGCGACGGATATTTTTGATGTGCGCGTCAATGGCACGTTCATAAGATTCAAACGCCACGCCATGGATTGCGTCCAAAAGTTGAGCGCGCGTGAAGACGCGCCCTGGTTGACGCGCCAACACGGCCAATAGTTCGAATTCGGTGGGAGTCAGCTCTTCGAGGCTGCGTCCGCTCGAAGTCACGCGCAGACGCGGAATATCGAGAGTCAGATCGGCGATGCGAATAATATCTGAAGTTGACGTGGTCGCATTCTCGATCCGTCGAAACACCACACGGACTCTGGCAACCAATTCCTTCGGGCTGAACGGCTTGGTCATGTAATCGTCTGCGCCGAGTTCGAGACCGATAAGTTTATCGGATTCTTCGGAGCGGGCCGTGAGCATGATGATGGGCGCGTTGGACGTTTTGCGGAACTCGCGGGTGAAATCGAGACCGTCCATTTGCGGCAGGCCGAGATCGAGAACGACCATGTCAGGCCTGTCGGTTTTCGCGTGCGAGAGCGCCGACTTGCCATCGTACGCGATGAGAACGCCAAAACCCGCGCGCTCGAGATAATCGCGCACGAGTTGAGTGATCTTGGGTTCGTCGTCAACAACGAGGATGGTTTTCATAATTTGATTATGTCATTGCGAGCCTTCGGGAAGCAATCCCCTCGCGAATGAGGAGATTGCTTCCCCGGAAAAACACCGGGACAGGCGGGCGGGGTTTCGATACAGCGGACTAACACCGCCTACTCAACCACCGCCCTCGCAATGACAGCAAGCCAATTATACGTGC
Source organism: Chloroflexota bacterium (assembly GCA_023484185.1). Next base: position 7,455 of record JAMDBC010000138.1, read on the forward strand.
TTATTCTTTCTTGTCTTCGGCCGGCTGTCCATGAGCGCGATCGTGCATTTCCTTGAACATCGGCGGGACACCATCTTCACCGTGCCAGTGGCCGTGCATGTGACGTCCCATGCCCCAGCGCGGACCCCAGATCATAAAGCGGAAGGCGCGCATCGCCAGAAAAAACAGGAAGAGCGGGATCAAC
>JAMDBC010000046.1 GCA_023484185.1 Chloroflexota bacterium
GCGTTGGCGTTTTTTCTTGCCACGGATGGTCGGGGAAGCCTCCAGCCACTCGGTGTGGGCTATTTCAAACTCAGCGTACAACTGCTCAAACTCGACCATTGGCATCCCAATTAAACTTTTGGCGACCCGCGGTTTTCTGCGAAGTTTTTCGTATGTTATCATCTCCAAAGTTTACTCGCTCTGCTTCAATTGCACCACATATCTATTCTTCCAAACCGTGAAGTCTTTCAAAACCGAGCCGCCGATGAATTCGCGCACGATGGAATTTTCGGGAATAAATTCCGGCCACAGCGGCAGGAACCATTCCAGGAAAGCCAGCAGGCGTTTAGAGTTTCCTTCTCACCAAGAAAGCGCCAAGGCAATCGCATCTTGCTGCCCAAACAATTGCATCCTGGGAATGGTGCGCCTATTGGGGTGCCGGGTTATATAATGCTACGGGACAGCGCATGACTGGGACTATGGCGATGGCGACAAAGTCTGGAATGTTGATTCATATGCTTACCATCCACAACAGGGTGGGGGGTTCTAGGGCATTCCAGCTATGGCTTGGTGGCCGCTGGAGCAGCGGGGCCGACGCGGGGTGCGGGCGTTGCGTTGGGTTTGAATAGCTCCCCCGGCGACTCGAGCACAGGCATCGGTTTTCGCCTTGCCAGGTGAAATAGCTTTTGGCCTTTGATGATTGGACTTTGTATGGATGCCCGGAGAGTTCAAGATCAAATAATGCGCATTTTACAAAAAATCGGCGCTTGAAATTAAAAAATTAAAAGAAATTGACAATCATTTGCCCGGCATCTTTCCATGCCATCCGCGAGGCTTATAGCGAACGGGAAAATCGAATAACAAAGTGTGCCTTTGTCGAGGTGCCCCCATGGGGATTCGAACCCCAGTTTGGGCCTTGAGAGGGCCCCGTCCTGGGCCTCTAGACGATGGGGGCGTTTGTGCTTCGCATTTCGAAGCGTGAGGCGGCGAGATTGTAACATCAGGCTTGCAAGCCGTCAATTTGAGCTGAGTTTCATTTGAGCTGAATTTCATGGGGTGCTGGAAACAATGTGATATATGTCACCGATGTTGCTGATGAAAACCGGTTCTATTTTTGCCATTTGATAAAGTTGACTCGGCTTAGGCAGGTTTTCCCTAAAGTTGAATATCCTGAACCAAATGATATAGCCGCCTCCAGCTGGACCGATTGACTGCTGGAATTTTTCCAGGGAAACTTTATCCAACCCTCCTTTTTTATCCGCCCTTGGCAGACTCTTAATATCCTGTCGTGTGTAGAACCAGGCCGGGGCCTCATAATTACTATAAAGATTTTGGTGCGTGTCGGATAATGTTTGGACCGATGTCAGGAAATCGGATTCCCTTAAAATGGTCGTGTTATAGATGTTAGTGCCGCTGGTTTCCACTCCTGATGATTTTCGCAGATAATCCCCTAGTTTTGAAACGGGATAGATCAGCCATAGGACAAATAATACTGCCATGATCTGATACTTCAGCTTCGCGCTTGGACTGTCGTGCCGGGGCGGGATCAATTCCTCCATCGCTGCAAAGATAATAATCAAAAGAGATGGCAATATTATGACGTGTATGCGCTGACTTTCCAGGTTGTCAAACTCGTAATAGCTCACATAGAACACAAGCATGCCCCCATATATTACAGAGAAGATCAGGTTCGCCATCTGGGATTCTGAGATCAGAAGATTGAACCAATTTTTCCAGTAGGCAGGCCGCCGGTTGACCAAAACCAGGATCACAACGATTGCCATCAGGAGACCGATCGGGGTCGCAATTCGAATGATGCTGTATGGGAGAAACCAATACATGAATTTCTCGACGAATATATAAAAATTCCCCGGCGGAAGTGCCATCATGTATGATCCAAATAATGATCCGCTTATGTGGTAGTTGTGGAATATGCCCCAACTGATGATGGGGATTCCGGCAAAAGCAAAGAAAGCGGCGCTGACAAGAAGCGCTTTGATCAAGTGCCTTCGATAATAGTAAAGCAGGAATATCGAGCCTGTTAGAGCCAGCACCAATCCGGCATATCTTTGAAAAGATGCCAGGCAGGCTAATAGGCCCATTAACAATACGTGGGTCACTTTTCGTGTGTCCACGAAGTTCTTGGCGGAGACCAAAAATAATACAATAAACAACAGCAGTAGAGGGTCGGATGCAATATTGGCGGAAATTTGTATGATCCCCAGGCAGGTCAGGATGATCGAGCTCCCTAAATATGCGTAGATCGATTTTTCGGGATAAGTCTTGTAGAACAGAATTCCTGAAAAGAAAACGATCAATCCAAAGATAATGGCATTAAGATGCCAGCCTGCCTGGAAAATATCCATGCCTGTGATGCGGCTCAGTACGACCAGGATGATCGCATAAAGAGGAGGCCACTGAGTCATGGGGCTGCCATAAAGATCGATAAATCCCCGGCCTCGCATAAGGTTTGCGGCCGCAGACAGATTCAGCACCGCATCCGTGGATAGGCCGGGACCGAATCGATAAGTCGCAAGGTAAATAATGGATACGCCAGCTATGGAAGATAATATAAGAAAGTAAATAAAAAGCTGAAAATTCCTGTCCTTCACTCTTTGCATTCTAAAGCTCCCATTTGGGTTTGTAATGTTTTTATTCTACTATAACTGACCTTTCGCTGAAAATTCTGGTACGAATTTCCTGATAGCCTCAGGGCATGAACCCTGAAATTGACATCACCAGCGAACCGATTGACGACTTTCCGCTTTTGCTGGAAGTCCTGATACTGCTGGGCCTGCCGCGTCTCATTGACTAGCGCCCGAAGCGTTACGGATTGCATCAGGGCTTGAGTTGGGGCTGGATAGCCGCCATGCCCCTGAACCCGCGCTATTTGTCGTCCGCCGCAAGCTCTGGAAAAACCTTGAGAAATCGACCGGGCTGACCGGCTTGTCTGGTCAGATGTTTTCAAATATACTGATTGACATGAACCCACTGATTGCATTTCAAAACGTTACCTTGATCGACGGCACCGGACGCGAACCCGCCTCCGACTCGACTGTAATCGTCCGCAATGGCAAAATTATTTATGCCGGGCTGACAAAGAATCGCCCCGCGTCCAGCGAGCGGACCATCACGCTGGATCTGCGCGGAAAATATCTTCTGCCTGGTTTGATCGATTGCCACGTCCATCTTTCTGGCAGCGGCGAAGTGGACAGCCAGTTCAAAGTCGACGACGGTTCGATGACTTTGAAAATCCTGGACAATGCTCGCAAGAATCTCGCGGCTGGAATTACCACCGTGCGCGACCTCGGCGGCTGGAATGAGCTTGAGTTTGCGGTGCGGCGCGCCATCCAGCAAGGGGAGTTTAGCGGCTCACGCATGATGCTGGCCGGACGATTTATTTCCATCACCGAATCGGGCGCGGACTATTACGAAGGCATGTATCGCATGGCCGATGGCCTGGAGGAAGTCCGCAAGGCGGTGCGTGAACAAATTCGGAACGGCGCAGACCTGATCAAGCTGGGCGTGACCGGCGCAGTATTAGTGGAGGATGGCGTCCCCGGCGCGACACATTTTAATTCAGATGAAATCCGCGTGGCTGTGGAAGAAGCAGCCAAATTTGGCAGACGCGTCGCGGCGCACGCGCACGGCATTGATGGAATCCGCAAGGCGGTTCAAGCGGGCGTACACAGCATCGAACACGGCACTTTTCTGCATCAAGGCCCGGACGTGATCGAAGACATGGCGAAGCGCGGCATTTTTCTTGTGCCGACTCTCAAAGCGGGTTGGGATGTGATCGAAGGCGACACGTCGAAAGTTCCGCAATGGATCATTGATAAATCTTTGTCGATCCAGGATGACAGCGTCAAATCTTTGAAGATGGCTTATGAAGCAGGCGTTCCGATTGCAATGGGCAGCGACGCGGCTACGCCGCTTAATTTTCACGGCGAGAATGGACTGGAAATCTATTGGATGGGACAAACCGGAATGAAGCCGATGGATGCGCTGGTTTCGTCCACGCTGACAGCGTCCAAAGCGCTCGGTTGGGATTCGTGGCTTGGCTCGCTTGAAGCAGGTAAGGCCGCGGATCTGTTGATCATGGATGAGAATCCGCTCGAGGATCTGCGGCGGCTGGCCGACAAGAAATTGATCCGCGCGGTCTTTCTGAACGGCAAACTGGCCGCGCGCCAACCAATGGATAATTATCCCGAAGAAACTTTGGCAAAGGATTGTTTGTCCGTTGGGAATTAATGGACTTCATTCGGAATAATCCACAGATTGCGCAGATTTCACCGATCCTTTTATTTCAATCTGTGCAATCTGCGAAATCTATGGAAGGCATCCCAGCAAAAGCTATTTCAAGCAATGTCTACTTTACAAAAATCGTATTCTGATATCCGAGCGCCGCAAAGAATTTGGAAAGATATGCCTCCGCGTTTTGTTGCGCTTGTTGAAGAATACCATCGTCCAGCGCGGCCGTTGTGATCTTATCCTTACCGGATTGAACCGCCGCGATCACAAGGTTCGGATCGAGCTTTGCAAACACGCCGGTCTGCATGTTGTAGACTTTGGTCTTGTCTTCATTCACCGTGGTGACAAAAATTTCGGCAGGCGGCAGTTTTACAGAAAGCACGCTGTTCTGTAATTGCAGGTCGCTCGGACTTAATTTTTGCATGTCGATACCGGCGATGACCGTGCCGTGAATTTGCACGAGGATCTGGTTGCCAAACGCGAAAGCAAATGTTCCCTGGTTGGTTTCGGCGGTCACCACCTGTTCCACGCTGTATTGAATCGTCTCGAGCCGCGCCAAAGCCTGGATCTGGTTGATGTACGTCACCGGGTCGGGGATGATGGTCGGTGTTGGGTGCATCAAGTCTGAGACCTGGGTCTGCAATGAGCTGTTTGCCTGCTGGATCGGGCTAAGGGTTTTATCAGCAGTATCCTGCACCGTTCTGACAATATAATAAACCCCCACCGCCAGCACGATCAGGATCAACAGCGAAAACAAAGTCGAACTGCGATTTTCTTTCATCTTATTCTCCTCACGAAAGTATCTTTTCAAAAAAGCGGGGCATGGGATGTTTTGGGCGAGTAAAGCCCGCCCAAAACGTCCCACTTCCCCCCTTCTTTTTGAGAAGACACTCACGAATCCTTGAACTTGTCTTATTATAGCAATGCTTGTATCATTAACACTGGACAAACCTGTAAGGGACGGATGAAACGACTTCTCCCGCTTCTATTACTCGGATTACTTGGCTGTGGACTGTTACCAACTCCCCAACCAACTCCCATGCCGACAGTCGTTGCTACGCTCACGCCCACCGCACCCGCACCGGACGCCGCGCTGGGTTCCGCGAAAAATCCTTTGATCATGGCCCTGGCCCCGTCTGCGCGCCCAACCACGAATGTGATCAGCGCCGGTAACGTTCTCAAATCCCAGCTCGAAAAATCAACCGGATACAAGATTATTGTCGCGGCTCCGCCCAGTGAAACCGAACTGGTCAAAGCCTTTGCGGACGGTAATGCTCACATCGGAGTCCTTTCGCCGTTTGGCTATTTGATGGCAAATAATGCAGGAAAGGCGGATGCCGCATTTGGCCGTCAGCGTAATGGAGGCATATTTTACGGCGCCCAGTTCATCGTCCAGAGTGAGGCGGGCTTTACATCCTATTTTGATTCGGTTAAGCATGAAAACAGCGCCGATGCGTCGGTTGCGCTGGCTCAGTTCAATGACAAGAAGCCGTGCTGGACGGATCCGCTTTCACCGTCGGGATATGTCGTGCCGTTGGGATTTCTCAGCCAGGCCGGAGTGGAGACGCGTAAACCTGCTTTTGTCAGCGGGCATCCAACCGTCGTGCGGGCTGTGTACGCCCAGGGCATCTGTGATTTCGGCGCGACATATATCGATGCGCGTACGTACCCCGGTCTGGAAGATGAATTTCCGGACGTGATGAAGAAGGTAGTTGTGGTTTGGCGCATCCCAGACATTATTCCGTATGAGACGCTGGTCTTTGCGCACGGCATGACCATTGACATGCGCCGGTCGCTGGAGCGCGCTTTCGTGGATACCATTTCGACTCCGAGCGGAAAGTCGGCGATGCAGGTTTTATATGGATTCGATGCGATGCAGATTGTGCAGGATGGGCAATACAATGAATTCCGCAAGGCGGTCAAGGCTTCAGGAATGATCCTAAATAATTTGGTGAAATGACAGAAGTCACCAGCTTGTATTTTTTAAGACAAACTGCTTGCCTAAACATAGTTTTCGAGTTATCATCATCTTGTCGATAGGGGCTAACCGCCCCCAAAAAACATTTTTATAACAAGGAGAAGCATATGAATAAACGCCTTACGTTCCTTTTGCTGGCGCTGACTGTCATCTTCTCGATGACTCTCTCCGCCTGCGCCCCCGCCGTGACTGAGGTCCCGACCGCAGTCGTGACTGAGGCCCCAACGGTCGCGCCACCCACTGCAGCGCCCACTGCAGCTCCTCAAATGGGAACGGCCGATAAACCGATTGTGGTCGCCTTTGAACCCTCAGGCACCTCGCAGGAAATCACGGCCGGTGGGCAGGAGCTCTTGGACCTGCTTTCGACGGAAACCGGGCTTACCTTCAAGGGCGTAGTCCCCACCTCCTACGCCGCCTTGACCGAGGCCATGGGTTCTGGCAATGCGCAGATTGGTTGGATGGCTACATTTGCCTATATCCTCGCATCTCAGAAGGGTTATGCACAAGTGGCTCTGATCACACAGCGCTTTGGGTCCGATCACTATGGCGCACAATTCCTCGCCAATAAGAGCGCTGGCTTTACCCCGGCGGCGGACACCCCCGGCACCGAAGCCGAACTGTCAACCTTGCTGCAATTCAAGGGCAAGAAGGCCTGCTTTGCCGACCCTCAGTCTACTTCAGGATATGTGGTCCCGCTTATCTTCCTCAAGAAGGCTGGTCTAACGGACGCAGACATGCCGAACCCGGTCTTTACTGGCGGCCACACGCAGGTGGTGCAGGCGCTCTATGACGGCGGCATCTGTGATTATGGGACTACTTACGTGGATGCGCGCTCCAACGTTGCTAAGACTCATGCGGATGTGAACGACAAAGTAGTCGTGGTCTATCAGACTGCGGCCATCATCCCCAATGACAATATGTCCTATGCACCAGATATGCCGCAGGATCTGCGCGACAAGGTCACAGCTGCCATGATGAAAATCGCTGGCACCGAAGCTGGCAAGAAGGCGCTCAAGGACCTGTACCAGATCGGTGGTCTCACGAAAGCTGACGACACGGTCTACGATCAGTTCCGTTCGTACCTGCAAGCATCGGGCCTTGACCTCAGCCAGTTCGTTAAGTAACTAAGAACGCTTCCAACTTGAGGGGAGAGAGGTCAGACCTCTCTCCCCTCTATAATTAAATAACGGCAAAGTGGAGGTGCCCCATTGCTGAAAATTGAACACCTGACAAAAGTTTACCCCAACGGAACAGTAGCACTAAAAGACGTAAGTTTCTCTGTTGATGATGGTGAATTTCTAGTCATTATTGGCCTCTCCGGCTCTGGCAAATCAACCCTGCTGCGTTGCATCAATCGCCTGATCGATCCGACTGAAGGCCATATTTTTTGGGATGATGTGGACATTACAGCAGCATCTCCTAGT
>JAMDBC010000171.1 GCA_023484185.1 Chloroflexota bacterium
CATCGTAAGCAAGTTGGACGCTTTCCGTGATCACGGCAAGGCCGAGATCATCATCACGCGCGATCTCGATAAATCAAAAGATGCGCTGGCTCAACTTGAGAAGCAGGGCATCTCGATGGATATCATGACTCAGGAGCTCGAAGACGAAGGCGTTAAGGCCTTTGCCGACGCGTTTACGGGTTTGCTGAAAACAATTGATGATAGACGCAAGAACGCCGCCTCTTCACTTGGACCTTTGGCGGACGCCGTTTCAAAGCAGATCGCCAAGCTCGAAACTGATTCCGTTCCCGCGCGTCTGTGGGCACATGACCCAACTTTGTGGGCATCTGATCCGGCTGGTCAGGCCGAAGTCAAGATTCGTTTGGGTTGGTTGGATTCCATCGAAAAAGCGCGCGCACTTTTGCCAAGCTATCAATCTTTCGCGGATGAAGTCCGCAAAGCCGGAATGGATCGCGTTTTGGTTTTGGGCATGGGTGGCTCATCGCTCACCGCCGAAGTTTTCTCTTTGATTTTCCAGACTTCTCTCCCCCCATTTTCGGAGAAAATGGGGGGAGCCGGAGGGGGGCTGCTTGCCATTCTTGATTCCACCGACCCCGCGCAAGTCGCGCTGGCCGCGAAGAACTTCCCGCCTAAAAAAAGTTTGTACATCGTCGCCAGCAAATCGGGAGGCACGGCAGAAGTCATGGCCGCACTCGACTATTTCTGGGAATTGAGCAAACACGATGGCTCGCACTTTATTACCACCACCGACCCCGGAACATCGCTCGAAAAATTGGCGCGCGAACGCGGCTTCAGGAAAATCTTCTCTTCCGATGAAACCGTTGGCGGACGATATTCCGCGCTGACGGATTTTGGCATGGTTCCAGCTGCGTTGCTTGGAATTGATTTAAATCGTCTGCTTGATAATGCTGATTTGATGAGACGTCAGTGTGAGGCGAAAATCCCGGCAGCGCGCAACCCGGGTTTGGCGCTGGGAGCCGTCGTGGCTGAGTCCGCTTTGGCGGGTCGCGACAAGCTGACGGTCCTGGCTGATGCGCCGTTGTCCTCGTTTGCAAGCTGGATCGAACAGGTCATCGCTGAATCGAGTGGCAAACATGGCAAGGGAATCCTGCCCGTGCCGATGGAGCCAATTGGTGACGAGTCCGTTTATGGAAATGATCGTCTGTTCGTTTATTTGCGTCAAACCGGTGAATTGGATGCAAGCCTGAAAGTTTTGCGAGATGCAGGTCATCCGATCATTGAATTTTCCATCCCCGATTCTTATTCGCTGGCCGCTGAATTCTTCCGTTGGGAAATTGCGACTTCGGTGGCCTGCCATATTATCGGCGTTAATGCCTTTGACCAGCCCGATGTGCAGGATAGCAAAAATCGTACGAAGGCCAAGATCGCAGAATATCAATCAAGCGGAAAATTGGACGAGGGTAAATCGGTCGAGTTGAAAGATGCGAAGTCTGCGCTGGCTGAATTCTTGGCGCAGGCGAAAAGCAGAGACTACGTCGCCATCAATGCTTATTTGCCGCGCAACGAAAAGATAAATGTTTCTTTGCAAGCTATGCGTGTGGCGATCCGCGCCAGGACGAAATGCGCAGTGACGACCGGCTTCGGTCCGCGCTTCCAACATTCAACGGGACAATTTCATAAAGGCGGTCCGAACACAGGACTGTTCATTCAAATTATCGCGGACGCTGAGAAAGATATTCAAATTCCAAATGAAGGTATGACGTTTGGGACGTTGATCCGTGCGCAGGCGCTCGGCGATTATGAAACGCTGGTTGCGCGTGGACGCCGCGTAATTCGTATCCATTTGCCAAGCACGGGTTCAATTAAAACCCTGATCAAAGCCTTATGAGGCTGTGCCATACTTGCGACCAGCAAGGAGAGTTCCATGTTAAATGTTCAAGAACATATTGTACGGATCCACATCGAGAAACTGCCCGAAGGTGTGTATCTGGCTACTTCCGATGATGTGCAGGGATTAGTCGCACAAGGACGCACGATTGCGGAAACAGTTGAAATTGCCCGTGACGTGGCGCGCAAATTACTTGAAGCGCAAGGGAACGTTGACCTGCCTCAGATCAGTGAAAGTTTCGATTATCCGTTGATTGTCGAAGGGTAAAAGTGGGACGGCTTTCTGGACTTCGGTATCGACAGATCGTTAAAAAACTCAAGGTTTTTGGCTTTGAGTTTTTTCGTCATGCCGCGGGCAGTCACGAAATCTGGCATAACCCGGCGACAGGCCGATTTCCAACCATTTCAATCATCCCGGCGATATGCCGGAAGGCACACTGCAGGCGATTTTGAAACAGGCTGGGGTTGAGCTGGATGACTTTCTGAAAAAGTAGTAGGTCGGACTGTCAGTCCGACCTACAGGAGATGTGCAAATGACAAACCTATCTCAACTCAAATGTATCGCCTGTCGCGGCGGCGAGCCGACCGTGACCGATGAACAGATAACTGAACTCCAGCCGCAAGTGCCGGATTGGCAGGTTAAAGTAGTAGATGGTGTCAAACGGTTGGAGCGCGTTTATAAGTTGAAAAATTTTGTAGAGGCAATGGCCTTTACCACCAAAATCGCCATGATCGCGGAAAAGGAAGATCATCATCCATTGATTGTCACCGAGTGGGGACGAGTCACCGTCCAGTGGTGGACGCATAAAATCAAAGGGCTGCACCAGAATGATTTCATCATGGCGGCGAAGACGGATGGAATCGTTGAGTAAGCGGATATAATTGCTGTATGAAAAAGATGAAGCCAAGAGTGCGCGCCCTCAAGCTTGCAAAAGAAGTCCGCAAGCGATTGACGAACGAACTGGGACAACCCGTCAGGGTTATCATGTTCGGTTCGCAAGCGCGCGGTGACGCGACCAAATATTCCGATATTGACCTGCTTGTGGTTTTGCCTTCCGTGGATAAAGAAACGCGTAAATTAGTTTCCAGTGTCGCATGGGAGATTGGCTTTGACGCGGGGAAGGTAATCTCAACATTTCCTACAACAATAAGTGAAATGAGGTATTACGCCATTTCCCCATTTTATAAAGCCATAAAGGAAGAAGGAGTTCTCGTATGAGCGCGGACCGCCTCGGCAAGCAATCTTTATTCAATATCGCCTTGACCAAGCCAGGGAAGTCCTGAAAGATGCGCACGCTTTATACGACATCGAGCGCACCCCGATAAGCATTGTTAATCGCGCGTATTATTCCATGTTTTATGCGGTACTGGCTTTAATGATCTCCATAGATAAAAACACCGCAAAACATCAGGGAGTGCTCTCGTTCTTTGATGAATATTTCATAAAGCAAAAAGTGTTTCCCAAAGAGATGAGCAGGTTAATTCACGATGCTTTTGAATCCAGGCAGGAAGGCGACTACCGCGAGTCGGCAAAAATCGACCGAGAGACGGCGCGCGAAATCCTGCAATCTGCCGATACATTTTTTGAATTAGTGGAAAAGAAATTACTCGATACGTGATAGATGCAACTTACTTTCCAGAGGCGTGTGATCGCAGAACAAAAGGATTGCCGAGTGAGGGAGAGTCGCCGCGCAATGGTGGACGCCTAAGATCGGCGGCCTGCACCAGAATGATTTCATCATGGCCGCCAAGACAGACGATATTTTTGGATAAGCGGATATAATTGCTGTATGAAAAAGATAAAGCCAAGAGTACGCGCCCTCAAACTTGCAAAAGAAGTCCGCAAGCGATTGACGAATGCTCTGGGACAGCCCGTTAAAGTTATCATGTTCGGTTCGCAAGCGCGCGGCGACGCGACCAAAGAGTCGGACATTGATTTGCTTGTGATTCTGCCTTCAATTAACAACGAACTGCTAAACCTTACATCTGATATTGCATGGGAGGTTGGGTTTGACGCGGGCAGGGTGATTTCAGCAATTCCAGATACAAAGGAACAAATGAAACGTTACGGATTCCTGCCTTTCTACCGTACCATCAAAGAGGAGGGGGTTGTTGTATGAGGCGCGATCAGTCTTATAAGAAGGACCTCATATAATATCGGATTGATCGTGCAAATGAATCTTTGCACGATGCGCGCATATTGAAGGAAAATGGCGGAAGCCCCGCCAGTATCGTAAACCGCTCGTATTATTCGATCTTTTATGCCACGCTCGCATTGCTGGTAACAGCGGATACAGAACCTTCGAAACACAGCGGTGTTATGGCGAAGTTTGATGAATTATTTATTCGGCAGGGAATTTTTTCAAAGGAAATGAGCAGGATACTTCATCATGCTTTTGATATGCGCCAGGCGGGGGATTATCAAAAATCCAAGGTGATTACTGAAGAGCAGGCGATTCAAGTCCTTGAGTCGGCGGAAGAATTCGTAAAAACAATCGAAGCAAAAATTCTTTAATCGCCAAATATCCTTGAGCGGCAAATTATATAAATGGATGGCGTCAAACGCTTGGAGCGCGTCTATAAATTGAAAAATTTTGTAGAGGCAATGGCTTTTACGACCAGGATCGCCATGATCGCCGAAAAAGAAGATCACCACCCGCTCATCATTACTGAGTGGGGGAGAGTGACGGTGCAATGGTGGACGCACAATATCGGCGGCCTGCACCAGAACGATTTCATCATGGCGGCCAAGACAGATGGATTATTATGAGCACGTGGGTGGTCGTGTGGCGCGTCGCTGATCCCCCTTGATAACTTTCCGGATCAACCACGGCATCCGGCTTAAATATGCCGATATTGCCCGACACATAATCCAAAAATTTGGTATCGGTAAGCTTCATCGTGTATCCCGGCACGTCACTTTCCACACTATATCGCTCCGGCACGGGGGTCGTCTGCGCGAGCGGCCAGATGGACGCCTGGTTCGCAAGCTTTTGCCGCTGCGAAATGACAAAAAACGCCAAGGGCATAATGACAAGAATCCCGAGTCCCAACAATATCACGAAGCGACGCATACATTATTTACCTAACGATAGTATCTGTAGCGTAAAAGAAATGGAGGGAAAGTACAAGGCCTTACGGCGTTGAGGTTGGTGACGGCGTCTGCGTGCTTATCTCGACATACGGAGGATCGCTTTTTTGTGAGCCCTCCCTCATACGCTGAAGAAGCTGACTGTACCCACCGCTGTAGAGCTTAAGATCTCCTCCGGTACCCCCAATAATAGATGCAACATGATAGAAGGGAAAGATAGGAAGCTCTTCCGGATTCAACTGGTTAAGCGGCGTTTCTGATGCGATGCCGCCCAGCGTGTTTCCTTGGGCATCTAATCCCCAAAAAATAGTTTTAAACTTGTGATCATGATTAATCTGTCCATCATCCCATTCTACTGAACCATTTTCTTTCGAAATTACAGGGTTATTAGGATTGAAAACGTATACAATTGAACCGTGTTTTGGACTAGGATAGAAGTCAAACGACGTATTACCAAATTGAACCGGATACTTCTGGGTTCCTGCCTCCATACCATCTCTTACAGTAAGCCATTTGTCGTTATTATTATTTCCAAATGCAGTAACCAAAGCATTGATATAACTATTAGAGCCACCCTGTCCCTTTGCTATTTCTGAATGCGTAAATACCTGGATCGCATCTGCGCCGGGTACGTTATCCTCTACAAATATGGTTATTGGCGCTATACCTTTCGCGCCGTCTGGCAAATACCACACCCAATCCATCATATTTATCGCCGTCGGCGTCATCGGTCGGAACCAACCGCTATACTCAGCCTTCCCGTCAGCGGTTCGGACAACCGTATACGTGTAGGTGTATCCGTTTTCCGCTTTCGTATCCCCCTCTTTCGGTCCGGCGGGGGTCGGGGAGGATTCCGGGGTGGGGATGGCGGTGGGGGTAGCCGGGGCTTCCGTCACGGCCGGCGCCGGTGCGGTCGGCGTAACCAAAGTTGGCGTTGCAAGAGCGGTCGTGGGAATTGAAACCGAACTGCTGCAGGCTTGCGCGAAAATGATAATGAACGATAAGCAGAATATCAATTTTGATTTCATATATTTCTCCTTTTGATTAACCCAATTTCTTCTTCATTTTCTCCAGCGAACTCTTCCCCATGCGATCCAGGATTCGCAATGTCCAGCAGCCTTCGGATCAGACATGCCGCCGTGTGCGTAATATAAAACTGTGAGTGATGCCCGCAAAAACTTGTCCTCCAACGCATACCGAAATGGCTGCAATGCCGCGACCTCTTCCGCATTATATTGCACGCGCAGCACCAGCGTATCTCTCGACACGCTATAGTCCCCGAATGCTGCCATATCCTTCTGTCCGGGCACGGCAAACAGAAACTTTGTTATGGCCGGGACGATCGTAAACATGATATGCGATACGGTGTGATGAACTGGCATTCCTCCCTGGTAGACTTCAGGATCCACTACCGCGTTAGGCTGAAAAATCCCTATATTATTTGCCACGTAATCTAAAAATTGTGCATCAAGCAGTTTAATCGTATATCCTGGCACTTGGCTTTCCACGCTATATTGCGGCGCCACAGACGTAGACTTCTGTGGTGGTAACCAACTCGTGAAGTACCATATTGGGTGTTGTATGCGTTGAATAACAAACAATACAAGAGGAATCAATACTAAAATACCAAGGCCAATGATCAGTAGTGCTCGACGCATACCAATTCGGATAATGAATATCTATATGTAGCGTAGAATAAATCGGAGAAAAGAACAAGATCAGAATCAGCTGGCTATTGCTGGTATTGGATATCTATCAATGAACGCGCATCCGCTGCATGCTCAGCTAATAGCTGAGCTAATATAGAAAAACCTGCGCCTTTCACGTCTTTATTCGCGTTATCAACCACAGTAGCTTCATGCCATATCGCCAGCAATCGAACTTCAAACGGATTGAGCTCATTGAGCGGCTTATTTACGGCTATTGCTCCGATAATACCTTTGTCATTAACGCCCCAGAATGCAGTCCGGAATTGCGTCTTGTAAGGCATATCAGACCATTCCCAAAATCCATTCGCGTCAGATGGTTTGTTGCTGTCATCATACGGTAGTACATATATGGTAGCCCCGGACTGTGGTGATATAGGTACTGTGTGCGGTACCCCATTAACATAAAACGTATACGCGATCTTACCGTCTTGTAAATCCGTATTCCATTGAAAATCAATTTTGGGCAATTTTTTTGTATTATAATATCCGTCATATAATGCAGTATCCAAAAATTGGTTGTACCGGACATTTGTATCCATTTCCGGATGGAAACCCTGTGACAAAGTGGAAAGTATATGTTTTCCAGGCACACTCGCTTCTGCTTCATCGACACGTATGTCTACCATGACAGTCGTCGGACCAATATTATTACTCGGACTACTCGACTTATATTGGGGCTTTCCATCGACCCCTATTCCATCCGGAGCCCACAAAGACTGCCAAGGATAAAAAGATATTTGTCCCATCGGCCTCACCCATAAATATTGCCCGGATTCGGGAATAAGCGTATAGGTGTAGGTGTATCCATTTTCCGCTTTCGTATCCCCCTCTTTCGGCCCGGCGGGGGTAGGGGAGGATTCCGGGGCTACCATATATGTACTACCGTATGATGACAGCAACAAACCATCTGACGCGAATGGATTTTGGGAATGGTCTGATATGCC
>JAMDBC010000009.1 GCA_023484185.1 Chloroflexota bacterium
GTAATTCTTGATGATCTTCCTGGGTTGGACGTGCCAGCAATCCGCCGTGGATCGCAGGGTGCAAAGTTTTGACGCGTCCGCCAAGAATTTCCGGGGATTTGGTGTAATCCGCCACTTCCATCACCGGCAACCCATCATTGCGGAGCAGTTTGGCCGTACCGCCCGAGGCGATCAAAGTCCAGCCAAGTGCGACAAGACCGCTCGCGAAATCAATGATCCCGGTTTTATCATGAACAGAGAGAATGGCATTTGGCATCAGGGGCTCCGATGGAGAGTATTCTGTGAAATTACTTTTTTGAGCGTGCTTACCAGAAGGCGGTGTTCGGTTTGGTGAATGGTGCGTTCGAGTGTTTCCAATGTTTCTTCTTTGAGGATAGCAACAATCTCGGTGCCTAATACCGGTCCATTGTCTATGCCTTCGTCTGGAACCAGGTGGACCATGACTCCTGTGTGATCAATTTCGCCCCGCTGGAAAGCATCAAAGGCGCGCTGGATGGCATGCGTGCCAGGGAACATTCCCGGCAAGGCGGGATGCAAATTGATGACGCGGTTTGGAAAAACAGATAGAAAGTCGTTGGAGAGAAGGTGCATCCAACCTGCCAGGATGATGTAGTCGGGTCGTTTTGTACTTATGCAACCTGCCAGTCGAACATCGTATTCGCCGCGCGTTTCTTTTTTCTCTTTAGCAAGGTAAATAGCTTCAATGCCGGCATTGCGCGCCCGCGTCAGACCGTAGGCATCGTCTTTATTCGATATGACGACCTCAACAGTTGCAGCAAGCTCCCCAGCCGCGCATGCATCCAGAATAGCTTGCAGGTTGGAGCCATTGCCGGAGATGAGGACCACAAGACGAGCCGGAGCAGACATAAATGATCGGCAAAGAGTTAATGATGGAAGAGGCGCACGCCACTGAAAATCATCGTCATGCCATATTCGTTGGCGGCTTGGATAACGTCCTCGTCGCGCAGGGAGCCGCCTGGTTCAAGAACATATTTCACGCCGCTCTGGCTGGAACGGTCAATGCTGTCTCGGAAAGGGAAGAATGCGTCGGAGCCAAGGGTGACGCCATCCAATTTGGAGAGCCAGTCACGTTTTTCCCCGAGAGTCAGTTGAGTAGGAGTGCTTGTGAAGAGTTGGGGCCAGCCACTTTTTTCGTTGGGAGTCACATCTTCGTGTAAGAACTGGTCGATGACATTATCGCGGTCAGGACGTTTGATGCCGGGCTTGAAAGGCAAATTCAATACGGATGGATGCTGGCGCAGGTGCCATAAATCCGCCTTTTGGCCTGCCAGGCGGACGCAATGGATCCGCGACTGCTGGCCTGCCCCCACGCCGATAGTCTGACCATCCAGGACAAAACATACTGAGTTGGATTGTGTGTACTTTAGGGTGATCCAGGCGAGGGTGAGATCGCGAATGGCAGCAGGGGAAAGATCGCGGCGCTCAGTAACAACGTTGGCGAAATCAGCTTGAGCCACCGGACGATCGTGACGGCGTTGTTCAAAAGTGATACCGAAGACATCCCGAGTTTCTATGGGAGGCGGTTCATAAGATGGGTCAACTTGCACAATGGCATATTTGCCCTGTTTCTTCTTTTTGAGTACCTCAGGTGCTCCGGGGTCGTAACCTGGCGCGATGACCCCATCGGAAACTTCGCGGGCAATGAGTTTTGCGGTAGGGACGTCTACGGGTTCAGAAAGCGCAATGAAATCTCCAAAGGAGCACAGCCGGTCTGCGCCACGGGCACGGGCATAAGCTGTGGCGAGTGGCGAGAGTTCGAGGTCCTCAACAAGATAACTTTTCTTGAGTGTGTCTGAAAGCGGCGCCGCAACTGCGGTTCCGGCGGGGCTGGCATGCTTGAAGGATGCCGCCGCAGGGAGATGCAGGGCTGCCCCAAGTTCCTTGACCAGTTGCCAGGCGTTGAGCGCATCAAGCAGATTAATGTAGCCCGGCGATCCCCCAAGGACGGCGAGGGGCAGGTCAGCGTTATTTTTCATGAAGACGCGGGCTGGCGCCTGTTGGGGGTTGATTCCATAACGGAGCGAGAGAGATGAGGGCATGAGTTTTCCTATTCCAAAGTTTGCAGAATTTCCTGTTTTGCGAACAAAACCTTTCGCTCCCCCTCGATTAGCTCACCAATGATGAACGTCGGTTCGGAGATGCTTTCCTGAAACTCAGCCGCGTAAGATTTGTCTACAATGGCAATTATTCCGATGCCCAAATTGAAGACGCGGAACATTTCGCCGGAGAGGACCTTCCCTTTCTGCTGAATGAGATTCCATAACGGCGGTACGGGCCATGAGCCGGGATCGATGATCGCGTCAAGTTTCTCTGGCAATACGCGCGGAATGTTTTCTACAAATCCCCCGCCAGTTATATGCGCGAGGGCCTTAACGGTGGGAAGCAGTGGATAGAGCGTGGATAAATAGGAGCGATGCGGCGCAAGAAGAGCGTCTGCCAGTGAGCAGCCAAGTTCTGGGTAAATCGTATCAAGGGATGTGTCAGTAAACGCTCTGCGGATAAGTGAGTAGCCATTAGTGTGCGGTCCGCTGGACGTTAGGCCAATCAACACGTCGCCTGCCTGGATATTTTGGCGTGGCAATATGGCTTCCCGTTCAACAACACCGATGATGGTTCCTGCCACATCAAATTCGTTAGCGCAGTAGACACCTGGCATTTCTGCCGTCTCGCCGCCGAGGAGCGCCATGCCAGCTTCTTTGCAGGCTTCGGCTATGCCTTCCACCACTTCGGCCGCTTGTTCCGCATCAAGTTTCGATGTTGCGAAGTAGTCCATAAAGAAGAGCGGACGTCCACCCTGCACCAGAATGTCATTGACACAATGGTTGACGATGTCGTGACCAATGCCGCGGTAGCGGCCGGCCGCGGCCGCAAGCTTTACTTTTGTGCCTACGCCGTCTGTCGACGCGACCAGTACAGGGGATCTCATCATCTTCAAAAAGGAGGCGTCATAGAGCCCGCCAAACGAACCGATCCCAGCCAACACAGCAGCGTCATGGGTGGATTGGACGGCGCTTTTCATCAGGCCCACGGCGCGGTTGCCGGCGTCAATTGAAACGCCGGATTCAGTATAGGCCGATTGCAAAGCGCGTTGGCCAATATCGCGACGATATTGCATGCCGTCAAACGAGATTTTATTGATGTTGGCGTAAACCTGTTTCGCAGCAGTATCGAGTTTGTTGGCCCAGGCGGTCAGCCCAAGGATCCGCCCACCGCTCGTCACGATTCCTTTACCGTCGAATTTCGTCCCGGCATGGAAACAAGTCATCCCTTCTGGCAGCGCATTCAATGTCACGGCTTCACCTCTTTCGGCCTTTTTGGGATAACCTTTCCCTGCCAACACTACGCAGATGGACGCGCTATTTGTCCAACGAACATCAAGGTCCCTTAGCGTGCCGCCAACGCAGGTTTCGGCGATCTCGAGCAAATCCGTTTCCAGGAGTGGAAGTATTGCCTGGGTCTCTGGGTCTCCAAAGCGGCAGTTAAATTCCAGGACACGAAGTCCGCTGGATGTCAGGATAAGACCCGCAAACAGCACGCCAACAAATGGGTTTCCCTCTTCGCGCATTCCCTGAATGGCGGGTTTTAGGATAGTTTCAGCTGCCTCATTCATCAAACCCGGAGTAAAGAACGGAGCCGGCGCATATGCACCCATGCCGCCTGTATTCGGCCCGCAATCGCCATCCAGTAAACGTTTATGATCCTGTGCCGCAGGCATCGGAACGACGGTCTGGCCGTCGGTGAACGCCATCAAAGAGACTTCCTCTCCAATGAGACGCTCCTCAATAAGGATTTCACTCCCCGCAGCACCAAAGGTTTTGTTGAGTAGTATTGCTTCGAGGGTGGCTTTGCCTTCGTCAAACGATTCCGGCAAGATTACACCTTTACCTGCTGCGAGACCTGAAGCCTTGATCACGATCGGGCTATCCACTTTTTTAAGATGGGTTAGGGCGTCCTCAAACTGGGCGAACGCCGCATAACGCGCGGTGGGGATTTGATGCCGTGCCATAAAATTTTTAGCGAATACTTTGGATGCCTCGATCTGCGCCGCGGCTCGCTTTGGCCCAAAACAACGGACTCCTGCCGCCCATAACGAATCGGCTAACCCCGCGGCGAGCGGCCCTTCGGGCCCGACTAGCACCAAGTCGATATTCTTCTCTTTGCAAAATTGAATGACTGCAGCATGGTCATTCGAATTCAAATCAAGATTTTCGCCACAGGCCATAGTCCCGGCGTTGCCCGGCGCGATATAAAGCCTGGACAATCTCGGCGACTGCATCGCCTTCCAAGCCATGGCATGCTCTCGCCCGCCCGAACCTATGATCAAAGCATTCATCTAGACGCTATTTCAGGCTTTGCTCAAAGCCTGTCTTGATGCTTTCAACGTTCACGGGAATTGGATACATTCCAGTGAAACACGCCTGGCAGTACCCTCTGCTGCGTCCTACCGCGCGCATCATACCTTCCAGTGAAAGGTAAGTCAGCGAATCGGCATTCACGATGCTTCGGATTTCCTCCACGCTGTGCTTGTAAGCGATCAGATCTTCGTGGCGACCCATGTCTACGCCCATGAAACATGGATGCATGATCGGTGGGCAGGTGATGGCCACATGCACTTCTTTTGCCCCTGCGTCGCGCAGTAATTTGATTATGGGTCCCATTGTGTTCCCGCGAACTATGCTGTCGTCGATTAGCAGAATGCGCCGATTTAACACATTCTCATTAATAACATTCAGTTTCATTCCCACGCTGCGCTTGCGCAGCAAATCGGTCGGCTGGATGAATGTCCGCCCGACAAAACGATTTTTGACAAAGCCATCGTTATAGGGAATTCGACTCGCCCGCGAAAATCCAATCGCCGCAGGGACGGACGTGTCTGGAACAGGGATGACTACATCTGCATCCACGTTCACTTCATGCGCCAGTTCTTCACCTAATCGTTGGCGTACATGATGAACACTCTGTCCATCCCAAACATTGTCGGGCCGCGAAAAGTAAATGTTCTCGAATACACAACGGGCCAGCGGTTGATGTGGGGGCAGCGCCTGGAAAACGGCAAGCGCGTGATCGGATAGAGTCACCACCTCGCCAGGTTTCACCTCACGGATTGCCTCGCATCCCAGCATATGCAATGCCCCGGTTTCCGACGCGGCGGCATGGCCGCCTCCGGGCAATACTCCTACGCACAAAGGGCGGAACCCCCACGGGTCTCGTACCGCATATACACAATCGCGCGTCAGAATAACCAGTGAATAGGCGCCTACCCATTCCTTCATGCAGGATTGAATACGGTCACTCCAAGTCGTCCCTTTGGCGCGCGCCAACATCATCGTCATGACCTCCGTATCAGACGAAGACGACAACCCAATCCCATCTTCCAGGATGTCCTGACGTAATTCGGCTGAGTTCACCAGATTGCCGTTGTGCCCAAGCGCCAGCGGTCCATGCATGGTCTCAACCATGAACGGCTGTGCATTTCGCGCCGAGGGTGAGCCGGTAGTCGAATAGCGTGTGTGCCCGATGGCGTAATGCCCTTTCAAACCATCCAGGGTGTGCGGGCCGAATACTTGTGAGATAAGACCCACATTTTTGTAAATAGACATGGTCCGCCCATCGGACACAGCGATCCCAGCGGCTTCCTGCCCGCGATGCTGGAGCGCGAACAACCCGAAGAACGCCATGCGGGCCACATCTTCATTCGGGGCAAATACCCCAACTACGCCGCACTCCTCGCTCGGATGATCTTCATCTGGTTGGAGCATCATTTTCCTCTTGGCTCAATCCTGGGTTTACGATCAGGAAAGTTTTGCGTCATCATCGATTGTTTTTTCCTGAGCTCGCTTCTGATTTGCCATGACCTCATCCCGCACTTCCGCATTCACCAGCCCCAAAATTTTTGCCGCCAGCAGCGCCGCATTGGCTGGCTCCAGAATGACTGCCGGGGCGATGCCCGAAGGCATTCGCAGCGATGAAAAGATGTCTATGCGGTCCAAGAGATCAGAGCTCGGCGGGCACGCAATGACGGGTGCGCTCACTGCACCATCCGCAAAACCGCTCAAGGCGTTACTGCGGCCGGCGACGGTGATGTAAACCTTGGGGCGCGGGTCTGCTTCGTAGTTGCGCAAAATTGCCAGTGTATGTTCGGCGGTCTTATGCGCTGACCCAATTCGCATGACGGTCTCGAGCCTGAATTGATGGCAGGCCTGTGCGATTTTCGTAGAATGTTCCAAGTCGGCTTTGGAACCCATCAGAATGACAACCAAAGGTTTCAACATCGATCAGACGACTCCAGCATTGGTTAGATTTTTTAGGAGTCTAGGCTCCACTGGGTATGCGCCTGGTGAAAAACTCTTCCCGCTCAGCATTTCGTAAATCCTGATGTAACGTCCGCTGACAGCAGCCCAAAGATCCTCGGGCATGTGGGGAATCTCCCCTTCGCCGCGATACCCTTTATCCGTGTAGGCGATGCGCACGAATTCCTTGTCGAAGTTCTCCGGCTCGAGCCCGCTGGCGAAACGCTCGGCATATGTTTGATTAAGCCAGAAGCGAGATGAATCTGGGGTGTGGACTTCATCAATGAGCATCACCAAGTCTTCCTCCGTCAACCCGAATTCATACTTTGTGTCCACCAAAATCAGCCCAGATTTCCGCGCTACTGCTTGCCCTTCTTGGAAGATCGTCAATGCGGCGCTTTGAATTTGGTCCCAGGTCTTCGCGTCGAGGAGGCCCTCGCTCACAACTTCCGCACAGGTCAGGCGCTCGTCATGACCGGTGGGTCCGCCCTTGGTCGTGGGCGTGATGATGGGTTCAGGCAGTTCTTGATTTTTGTGCAATCCTTCAGGAAAGATGTAACCATAGATCTGGCGTTCCCCGCTTGCATAGTGATACCAAAGTGCTGTGGAGGTAACACCGGTGATGTAGCCGCGCACCACGACTTCCACTGGGATGGGCGTCACCCGCCAAACGACCGCCGCATTGGGGTCTGGGATGGAAATAAGATGATTGGGAATAATGCCTTCTGTTTGTTTGAACCACCACGCCGAAAGTTCATTCAGCACTTGCCCCTTATACGGCACACAGGCCAGGTTGCGGTCAAACGCAGACAGGCGATCGGTTGTGACGATAAGCCGCTTGCCATTGGGCAGCTCGTACCAATCCCGCACTTTTCCGGATCGCTTCCCGTCAACAGGGAGGTTGGTTTCGTTGAATGCGAGAGGTGTCATCTGCAATAATTCAAATTGCGTAATCATGTTTTGCCGGCTCCACGGTTTACATTTTCTTCGCGTACTTGACGCCATTTTCGAATAGCTTTAATCCGCTTTTGCCAACCTCGCCCCGCGCATGGCGAGGATGCTGCCAGGTATAAATATGGTTTTCGGGGTGCGGCATCAGACCCAGGACATTACCCTGGTGGTTGCAAATGCCGGCAATATCCAACAGTGAACCGTTTGGGTTGGCAGGGTATTCACTGTTAGCCGGTGTTCCATCCGAGTGGGTGTAGGT
>JAMDBC010000145.1:0-1599 GCA_023484185.1 Chloroflexota bacterium
GATTTGGAATCGCCTGGCGGAAGTGAAAGTGCGCCCGATGCGACCCGCCTGCTTGAGAAGCAAAAGCTTGAGTGGGGCAAATCCTGTGTAGGATGCAAAGCTATCTTGCCTGATGATCGGCAGAGTCTTGACAATTGCGGATAATCAGCTATACTGATCTACGGATTTACAGACTGGAGAAGAATATGGATAACACATTTCAAGTACAGGTCGTCCGGCGCGGCATCATCACCCTCCCGAAGGAATTGCGGGATCACAATAACATCGAGGAAGGCGATATGCTGACCCTGATCGACCTGGGTGACGGTGTCGTCGTTATGAGTCCACGGCGCTCGCGCGTGGATGAAATTGCCAACAAGCTGGCCAGGGAATGGCAGGGTTCGGGAGAGTCGCTTGAATCAATGCTAGCCACATTGCGTGAGGTCCGGGCGGAATATGATCCAAAAAAATCTTAGGATCTTCCTAGACACCAGTGTAGTTTTTGCCGCCGTACTCTCCCCGACCGGTGGCGCGCGCGCGTTGTTTTTACTGGCGGAAGCTGGAATTCTCAAACCGGTGGTAGCACCCACCGTTCTCAAGGAATGCGATGAAGTCATCCGGCGTAAAGCGCCCGGCTCATTGCCCATATTGGCTCAACTACTCGCTGCCGCCCATGTGGAAACATCTGCCGCCGCCACTAGGGACCAGATTACGATGGCGCAATCCTATATTCGCTACGCACCTGATGCCCGCGTATTAGCTGAGGCCATCCACGCCAAACCAGATTGGTTCGCAACACATGATAAGGAGCACTTCCTAAAGAGTCGGGGAAAAATTCACTTGCCATTCGAAATTGGCACACCGGGTGATTTAATTCAAAGGTTGAAAGACGACTTCAGCTTGCATTAGCCTGAAAAAGAATTTCCAACCAGATGAGGATCTGCAACCAGGGGCATAATAAAGTTGGCAGGCAACCACCGGAGCGCTTCTAATTTTTCACATCCAAATATTCCTTTAGATCAGCTAAGAACATACGGACCCGCGCTTCCAAATGTTGGTCGATCAGATTGATATACTGGTCGTCATGAAACGGATTGTTATGGCTAATCTTCGTGCTACCATACGTGTTTAGCGCGATAAAGAAAAAGGCCAAATCTTTATAGATGAACCAGTATGATCTCTCAGGGCCATATTTTCCCTCATACAGCTCCCACTGAAACAGCGCGCTGTTCAGCACCCGGATATATCCCTGCCGTTCATACTTTTCGTATAAGTCGTTTTGAACACGCCAGGCTAGGCGTGCTCGTTCAGGGTCGCTCATGGCTTGGGGATGATTGGAATATTGCGATACCCAGCCGGCGAAAGTCCTTAATCCCGCGCTGTCTATATCGTGATATTTCATGAATAAATCAAACTGCCCAAATCCATCCCGAACCAACATCGCATTCAATGCCGCAAGAACGATTTGGGTCCGCACCGTTCGCGGCGAATCCGTTGACACCGCCAGGGCCAAAATGCCCAGCGACGAAGCAAGGATATCGTGGTCGCCACCTGGATCCTGACGCAATCCTAATAATCGATTGTAGAGCAAATCAAATTCGCGCTTGCTTTGTATCAAAC
>JAMDBC010000145.1:1609-7461 GCA_023484185.1 Chloroflexota bacterium
CATTGGTAGAATTTGCCGTCAATATTCGCCTTCTCGTCCAAGGAAGTTTAAGAGCAGGGAGAGCATACTGTCTTGTTGAGGTCGATCCATTTCCAGCAGCTCCAGGTCGCATAATGACCGCTTGGTTTTTTTTAGCTGGTTGGTAATTACGTTAACATCCCGCAAATGAACAGAATAAAAGACGCTGGGTGAAAACGACAAATTTTGGATCATTTCCTCTTTTTGCGCGTCATTCAATGTGTTCAAATCATCAACAAAGAAAATCAGCCTGCCTTCCTGATCAAGCAGCTGCAATTGATCGAGTATGGGGGCACGCAGGCCGGGTTCTATCAGGCCCGTGTCTAACAGGAAGTCGGCAAGGTATTCGTAAACTTTCCGGTGGGTCAGCACATAACGATAGAACGCCCCGGCTTGGATGTAACAGGCAGCTGCCTCAGACTTTTCGTTTTCAGAAACACTGACGGTCAGCATTCTCATTAGGGTGCTGGCGCCCAAGAACGGCCGACAGGAAATAGTTCCGGATTTTCCCATTAATGATGTCAAAATAATATCCACAGATGTGTCCAGCACCACTGTTCCTAGCCGGACATGCCGCCTAACGCAAGATTGGATGGGGATATTAATTCCCAATGCCGCAGGGGTTGACGCGCAATGGCGAAGCATCAACTCTCTGACAAGCGCTCTGGCCTGATCCAAACTCGTCTCCTCCGCTCTCATGACCGTCGATTCCGACCTGGACTCGGCAAAAATGGATGGAGCAGTTTGATACAAAGCAAGCGCGAATTGCTCCAGCGCCCGGTTCTCGTTCTTACCGAGATTGCGACGATCAGCGTCACGAATAACCGCATCAGGGGAAGATTGGCGGCCAAAGGCGTTAATAAACCAATCCGCTAAATCAAGCGGCGCGATTTTTTCCGCCCCGTACGTTCCCAAAAGAAAATTTCCAAATTCAGCAACAGTCTGATCGCTCATACAAGCACGCAATATATCGGTATTCTTTGAAATAACACTGGGGGAAAAATATTTCCAATATAGGACGACCAGCCCGCGTAAAACTGGCATATGTTTTTGCGTATTGGTAAGAAAAAAGGCGATGAACTGACCCGCCAACATGTGCCGGAGACAGAGAAAAAGATCATCAATCGGGTCTCCATGCAGCAGTTTTTCAGGAATTGAATATTGACGGCAAATTCTACCAATGTTTTCGCGGTTCGATGCAGGATGAGAAATAACCCCTGCATCCCCCCTGGCAAGCATGGTAAATAATTGCTTCAGGCTATCCACAGCCTCTTTATCCACAACACATCTCCGTTTTGGCTAAATTGGTCCGAAATTGGGCCGAAAGAATTCCGTTTCAACAGCAATTCATGCTCGATCCCAGTAGACTGTCCTAAATATTGTACTGCAAGAAAATTGCGGCCACGCTTACAACACAAATTCATTTTGATGGACGAATTTCAATTTGGAAACATGATGACCAGGTTGCGAGTACATCTTTCCCATTACATTATCGTCAAATCGCCGGGCCTTTTGCCGATGTATTATACAGTCGGCGAATTGGCTTCGGAATTGCGGATCCCCGACCGGACCTTGCGGGATTGGCTGGAGGCCGGCGCACCCCACCACCGCGATGAGTGCAATCATATCTGGATCAACGGAGTGCAGTTCGCACAATGGGTGCAGCAACAACGCAGGCTGAAGCACGAACATAAACTTGATGACGGCTCGGCATATTGTTTTCGCTGCAATGAAGTCGTCGAAATAATGACGCCGCGCCACCATCACATTAAGGGCAAATTATTTCTTATCACAGGCACGTGTCCACAATGCGGAACCACGATCAACAGAGGAGCGCGATATGCAACCAATGATTTGCAGGGAAAATTACCTCCTGACTCAAAAATTCCTGGCACATCTCACTGACAGTGTCTCACCAAAATCAGCGGGAAGGTATCGCTTCTATCTGCGACACCTCTTATTGTGGGCTATGGATACCCATTTATCCCAAGCGCCTAAAATACACCCTGATTTCTCTTCGTATGTAGCTGGCGTAGCATCCCCGATGGGAGAAAGCCTGACACCGGAATCCCGGAAAAAGATATTTAACATGGCGCGCCAATTTTTTGAATGGGCAAAGATGGAATATCCCCTGGAATTTAAGCCGGTCGACAACCTTTGGGTTAATAAACTTCGCCTGCCAAAGCATTCCAGCGATGCCAGATCAAGAGGCGATCTCAATCTGAAGCTTCTGTTGGATGATGCAGACAGCCTGGATACAGACCTTGATTTCGTACGACTTGAAGAAGTGAGTGTCCTGGCAAATCTACCCAAAAGTGAGGGCGATTTGGCACATTGGCGCGATCGCGCGATGGCCGCTTTTCTCTATCTATCTGCTGCACGTGCTCAAGCCGCGGTTACCATTCCCATCGGCGCGGTTCATTTCGAAAAAATGAAAATCCGTCAATGGCCCAGTCTGGGTGTTGAGACAAAAAAGAGTAAAAGCGCAACCACTTATCTGCATAATATTCCAGAGCTTGTCGAAGTTGCGCAATCCTGGGATGCTTATGTGCGTACGAGGCTGCCACTAACGGCTGCCTGGTACGCACCGGTCGAAAGTCAATGGGGGGAGCAATGGCTTTCCAATAAACCCATTGGGAAAAATCGGGGCGTGGGATTAAATAAGCGGCTGCGGATCCTATATTCGGAAGCGAACCTGCCTTACAAATCAGCGCACAAATTTCGACACGGACATGCGGTTTATGGTCTCCAGCGCTGCCGAACAATGGCAGATTACAAAGCGTTGTCTTTGAACATGATGCATGAAAGTCTGGAAATTACCGACAGCATCTATGTGCATATGCTCAACCAGGAAGTTGGAGAAAGGATCCATGCGTTTACCAGGCCAACTGAGTTTCGTCCCGACACAGATTTCATGACGGTCATGGCAAGCCTGTCTAAAGAGGATAAGCTCAATGCCATAAGTTTCCTTGCACAGGAACTTGCAAAATGACCTCAGATAAGCGCGTTACAGTCTCCAGTTGTCCGCCGGGCTGGCCTTGCGATGTGCCTGTTCCACATTCACCTCTGCGATGCGGACATAATGCTCCACCATATCCAGCCTGCCATGCCCCAGCAGCGACTTAAGGGTGAAAATATCGCCGCCCGAACGCAAATAGGTGATGGCAAAGGTATGCCTGAAACGATGGGTATGGCATTTCTTCACACCGACCTTTTCACCCAGCGATTTGATCAACTGGTTCAGAGCATTATGATTAAAGGGCCTGTGAAATTTTCCTAGAAAGAGCGGCGCGTCCGGATCTTCCTCATCCTCGCGTTCGGCCAGATAGCGCCAGAGAAACCGGCGTGCAGACTTGCCCAGGTAGACGACACGCCCCTTGCCGCCCTTGGCTCGTCCGACTTCTCCCGAGCGAATTTGAACCCGCCCCGATTTCATATCCACATCCGCCATCCGCAACGCGCACAATTCACTGGCTCTCAGACCGGTATCCAACAGGGTCAGCAGGATGGCCTTATCGCGTTTGCCTGTCGATCTTTGCATGGTGAACTTGCGACGGCGGTCCGTCACCGCCTCTTCGCAAAAGTCACAGGCTTTGATCAGGAGTTCGACCTCCTCCTTCTTAAATGGTTCCACGGGTGCATCTTCAGGTACGCGCGGGCGCGGGACATTTTTCATTGGACTGGGCAGGTTGAATTCGCGGCTGGCCCAGGTAAAGAAGGACGCCAGACTTACATAGATGTTGTAGACGGTTTTGGGGGCAAGCTTTCGGGAATTATCTCCAGCGATGCGGCGCGGGACATATTCCGTTCGCAAGTAATTCAGGAAGGACAGGATGTGTTGTGAGTTGATTTGGGCGATATCCAGATCCCCCTGATATTCCATCCACAGTTTCAGATCACGTCTATATCCATCCACCGTGACCGGGGCCAAACCTTCGGCGCTCTTGTATTGCAGGAAGCCGGTCATGGCTTTACTAACATTCAAGCCTTGAGGTCTTTGGTTCATAAGAAAATCTCCTTTTGTGGAGACTCTCAGAACCAAAAACCGCCGGGCTAGCTGATTTAGCAGAGCCTGACGGTCTTAGATTGACGATTAGTAGCGGGGGCAGGACTTGAACCTGCGACCTTCGGGTTATGAGCCCGACGAGCTGCCACTGCTCCACCCCGCATCGAAGTTTTCCGAATATACCAGATAAAGATTGCATCGTCAAGCTACGCATATACTTTACGCCAAAATATAAGTCCAAATGTTAACGAAGAACGGTATTAATGGTTGACTTGGTTTGTTAAGATTTGGAGTATAATGAATCATAACTTCCTTAACAAACAAAATCAAGAATAATGAATTATATTCTATACACATGACTGATTCCCTTCTGGTTATTGAAGGCCGGCACGCAGATATCCCTTCTTTCGCAAGTGAGCTACAGAAGAAGGGATTTGAAGTGCATATTGCGAACAGCGGCGGCGCGGCGGTAACTCGTTTGGAAAAAATAAATCCAAGCCTGTCGTTAATGCCGCTTCACTTCGCAGTACCGGCTTGCGTATCTGCCAATCCATCCGCGATAAGAACTCGAAATATCCCATCATCCTTGTGCTTGCAAAAGAAGCCAAAGTTGACAAGGATATTGCCGATGCTGTCCTGGTTCTTCCATTCACGGTTCAAAAACTTGCGAATCGCATCAAACCACTATTGCCCGGCGATGGGAAAAATGTTGTGCATGTCGGGCCCATTCGTCTCGATGTTGAACACAGGCGCGTAAAGTGTCTTGGCAAAAACACAAAGCTCACGCCGCGGCTTGTCACCCTGCTTCAACTTTTGATGGATAAACACGGCGAGGTGGTCGAACGCGAAGCCTTATTTAAAAAAGTTTGGGAAACGAATTACACCGGCGATACGCGCACACTCGATGTTCACGTTTCGTGGCTGCGACGCGCCATCGAGCTTGATCCCGTCAAACCGAAATTCCTGAAAACAATCCGCGGCGTCGGATACAGGTTAGACGTTTAGCTCCGCCTGAAACATCTTCCCTTCCACCGTCACCAACCGGACGCAGACTCTGCGTCCGGTTTTGACCTGTACTTGCGCAGGTACAAGTATTTTTATCTCATGGGATATTTCGCCGCTTCTTACCGGACGTTGAGCCTGGGCTGCGCTTCTAAATATTTTCCCATCCCAGTCCGGATCCACATCCCAATAGTCGAGCGGAAGACGCGTTTCGATCCTTATCAAATCTTTTTCAATGGCAATTTCTATTTTCGCCGATCCTGACAAAGAAAAAGGGAGACGCGCGTCTCGCTCCAAAGAAAAAGCCTCGGCCTGTGAGGCAACCAATCTCCGAAGAGTAGTATGTACCGCGCGGGAGGCAACATCTGACGCCATAAATCTACGCCCAAGCCGGGCCGCAACGATTGGTGCGGTGCCGGAACCACAGAAAAAATCCGCCACAAGATCACCCGGGTTGGACGAGGCAAGAATGATCCGCTCCAACATGCTTTCGGGTTTTTGTGTCGGATATCCTGTCCGCTCATTGTGAAGGCGCGCAACAACTGGAAAATACCACCAGTCTTCGGGAACCTTGCCCCGTTCAAGATTTGGAACTTTCCCGAAGCCTGCCTTCGGTGATGCATTAAAAGTCCGCACCGTGGATGGATTGTACGGCTCGCGCACAGCATTCACATTGAAGGTGTAATCACTGCTTTTGACATAAACCAGAATGGTGTCGTGCTTGCGATTGAAGGCGCTGCGGATCGGCGACGGGCCATGATAAGTCCAAATAATTTCATTGAGAAAATTCTGAGGGCCAAATAGCTCATCCATCAATGTGAATGCT
>JAMDBC010000127.1 GCA_023484185.1 Chloroflexota bacterium
CGGCCGGACTGGTTATCGCCAGTCCGGTATTATTCATTGGATTGGCTCTCTCTTCATTGAGCACAATCCAACCCATCAATGGCCAGGTTTCACTAGAAGGCAACTCCGTGATGTACCTGCTGGCAAAGTTCATTATGTTCGGAAAACTCCTGCCTGCCCCGGTTGGTTTGAGCGGCGCACCGCTCGCGCTTCACTGGCTGCGCTTCTTCTTCACTGGTCAGCCCGTACCCCTCGGCGGTTTGGATGTGTTCATTCATCCGGTGGCGTTCGCGGGCTGGGCCGGGTTGCTCGTGACCATGCTCAACTTAATTCCGGCTGGCACACTGGACGGCGGACACGTCATCTACGCATTGTTTGGCGAGAAGGCCGGCAAGGCTTTCCCGTTCATCTTTGGAGCGCTCATCCTGTTGGGCGTGTTCTGGAGCGGATGGTGGCTTTGGGCAGTGATCCTGCTCTGGCTTGGACGCGTCCATGCCGAACCGCTTGACCAGATCACGCAGCTTGATGCGCGCCGCCGCTGGGTGGCGTTGCTCGTCATCATTATCTTCATCCTGACATTCAGCCCGGTGCCGTTCATGGTTTTCAATGTTTAAAAATTTCAATCGCCGGCTTGCGCTAATCTTTATTTTTACACTTGCAATTTCGGCCTGCCAGCCAGCGCCAACTAAATTAACGGCAACGCCGTCAGCGAGTGGTACGCCGTCAGCCACATCCACGCCAAATGCGGGAGGCCAGCTTGGGGTCCAGAAGGAAGCGCTCAAAGGCGTGACGGTTCAAGTCTGGGACCCGTGGTTCGGCGTCGAATCAAGTTTATTCGAGTCACAAGTTAAAGAATTCAATCAAACAAATGAGTGGGGCATCACCGTTACGCCCACAAGCCAGATCACTTACGGACAACTTTACAACAACACCACTGCAGCCCTGCCGACGGGAAACAGGCCGCAGCTGGTGATCGCACTTCCTGAACACGCGCTCGGATGGAACGCAAATGATTATGTCGTTGACTTGAATCCATACATCAACGACTCTGTGTATGGATTTAGCGGCGCAGACATAAAAGATTTTCCGACGATCTTTTTGACTCAGGATTCTTTTGGCGGCAAACAATTGGGATTGCCCGCCGAACGTTCGGCCCGCTTCCTGCTCTACAACGTTAGCTGGGCGCGTCAACTTGGGTTTGACGCGCCGCCCCGCACCGCCGACGAGTTTCGCCAGCAGGCCTGCCGCGCACATCAGTTCATGCTGACCGATACCACGCGCAGCAACGACGGTCAGGGCGGCTGGCTGGTGGACACAAACTCAATGACCGCACTCTCGTGGCTGACGGTTTTCGGCGGCGGCGTGCTCGAAGAAAATGATTATCGTTTCTTGACTCCCAAAAATATGGCCGCGCTGACTTTCGTCAAGCAACTTTATGATGACAATTGCGCGTGGTCAGCACAAGCCGATACAAATTTGCCCGCTGCTTTTGCAGCGCGTGAAGCCCTGTTCATGACGGCAGGTCTCGAAGAATTATCCGATTACGCGCGCAGTATGGCAACCGCCAGCAACAGCGACGAATGGACTGTGCTGAGTTTTCCTGGCGATGTCCAAAGCGGTTTGATAATCTATGGTTCGTCTTATGTTGTCTTGAAGTCCACGCCGGAGCAACAACTGGCTGCATGGCTCTTCGTGCGCTGGATGCTCGCACCGGATAAACAAGCCAAATGGGTTGAGAACACCGGTCTCTTTCCACTGCGAACATCATCACTCGATTTGCTCAACGATTATAAAAACAGTCATCCTCAATGGGCCGCGGCAGTTGCCTTGATTCCCAAAGGGCAGATCCAGCCGCAGTTGGCCTCGTGGCGCAAAGTCCGTGTGATGCTCGGCGATGGCTTTGACAGTATGTTCCGCACCAACACGCCCGCCGGACGAGTGGCTGAAATCCTGGCGATCATGGAATCGACTGCGCGCGATTTGAGCAAATGATTTTTTTGTTTGAAGGTTTGAACGTTTAAAAGTTTGAACGTTTTATGTATCCGAAATATTCCATCCCGAAAGAAAACATTTATGGACTCGTCCGCGATGTGATTTTATTACGCCGCCGCATCTTTCGGGACGACGCGCGGGTCGCCGTTTCGGGAATTGATCCTCCCCTGAAAATTCTCCGTCAAAAAAACATCCCACAAAGCGGGCCATGCGTCATTACGGTCAATCATTATTACCGCCCCGATTTCTTTGCGCCGTGGATCAGCTTCGCCATCGCCGCAACTGTCCCCGTGAATATGCACTGGATTATGACCGGCGAATTGACTTATCCCGGCAAATGGTACGCGCCGTTGGGAATGATGATCTCGCATTTTGTGTTGCATCACATCGGGCGCGTTTATGATTTCACGGCCATGCCGCCCATGCCGCCGCGTCCGCGCGACGTGGAAGCGCGCGCGGCATCGGTGCGTGCTGTACTGGATTATGTAATGCGCACGAAGAATCCGATCATAGGTCTCGCGCCCGAAGGCGGCGACCAAACCGGCGGAGTTTTAACCATGCCAGCTTCAGGGTTGGGAAGGTTTGCTTTGCTGCTGGCTGCTCAACGTCTGAGGTTTGTACCAGTGGGAGTTTATGAATCTGACGGAGAATTCTGTCTCAATTTCGGTGAAGCCTACAATCTATCTATCTCACATCATTTGTCGGCGGATGAAAAAGATAAAAAGGCTGCACAAATCATCATGAAACATATTGCGCCGCTTTTGCCTGTCCACTTGCGCGGGGAATTTTATAGCTAATGTCACTGCGAGGATGTTCTTCCCGAAGCAGTCCCCTCATTTCACCGGAGATTGCTTCGCCGCAAAGAACGCGGCTCGCAATGACATCTATTTTTTCTCAACCTGATGCACTCCGATCAAACTGACTGTGCTTAGTGCAAAGAGAACCGCATAGCTGGCGAAGATCGCAAAATATCCCAACCCCGGACGATAGCCATTTAGATAATCAGCGATCAAGCCGCCGATGCCCGCGCCGACAATCCCCGCGCCCGCACCCGCCAAATTTGAAATGCCAAGATAACGTCCTGCCTCAGCCGCTGGAACAAGGTCCGTGCCGAGCGCCCAGTTGGCTGTCATGAATAATCCGGTGGCCAATCCAATGATCGTTCCGGCGAT
The DNA here is from genome assembly GCA_023484185.1 of Chloroflexota bacterium. Next base: position 3,144 of record JAMDBC010000127.1, read on the forward strand.
ATAAACCATCATCAGGTTCGGAACCCAAATGGTGCTCAATAAGAGGAAGTTGCCAATCGCGGCCACCACACCGCTGATGCCGACCAGGCGTTTGCGTCCGATACGGTCCGCCAGCCAGCCGCTCGCTAAAGCGGTAATCAAAATAAAGATTCCGATCACCGTAGTCAAGTTGCCGGTAAGAATGGATGAATCTTTATCGTTGAGCGTGAACGCATACATCACAAAATAAAATACGGAACCTTGAAGCGAAGTGGCCGCCGCCAAAAACATCAACCGGTTGACGATCCACCAGGTGAACGAAGATTGACGACGCGCGTCCTGTCCCAGCGTTGCTAACGCTCCCGTCCAGACTCCAACAATTACCGCCACGATCATCGCCACCGCGCCGCCCACGCCAACTCCCACCGCCAAAGCTGTTGCCTTGTCCGCAAAAGGTAAGGTCATAAATCCGGCCAGTCCGCCAACCAAACCGCCGCCCAACAGTCCAGCCAGCGCACCGACGACGATGCCAGCCAGCATTCCCAAAACACGTAACATTGGCGGCCAGAATGGCGTGGTCGGTTTCTCGCGCAACGGTTCTTCTTTTACAAACAGTACCGTGATGATCGCAACGATCAGAAGAGTCGCGCCCGTGGCAAAGATCGCCCAACCCAATTGGCCCGCGCCGACCAGTTTTGCAATCGTCAATCCAACCACTATTAACGGAAGCAGTTCAAAGATGGCTTTGATCGCCGAAGCGCGTCCCCGCTCATCGTCCGGGACGAGATCGGGAATCAATCCCTGCAACGGTCCATGTGAAATGTTGGATGAAAATTGGATGAGGAGCACAGCCACCAGCAAAGACCAATAATCCCACGACAAGGCAATCGCGGCTAAAAATAACAGATCAAATAACGCGCCGATCAGAATGTATGGTCTGCGCCGACCAAAGCGCGAAGTAGAGCGGTCGCTCAAAAGTCCGGCCGCCGGTTGCACTAGCATGGCGATAACCAAACCCGCCGCGCGCATCCCGCCCAAAGCGGAATTCTTGATCGCTTCCGGCGCGAACAGCCCCACCAGATAAGGCATGAAGATCGAACCCAGGGCGGTATTGCGAATATTCAAACCAAACCAAAACAAGTTCAAAGTGATGTAGTCATACCAGCGGAGTTTTTTCATCGTGGCATTCTCCTCGGTGCGATCAGCGGGATAATTTGATTATACAGTCTATATTTGGTTTTCAATCTTTGTGGTAAAGTTCCCAAACAGTGAATCATGCAACTTTCTCCATTTTCTCTCGTAAAGGAAGTAGAAAGTCCAAGGAGAAGGCGTGAACGATGAAATGGCCTGGGTGGCCCAGGCCCAGCAAGGCAGTGAAGAAGCTTTCACCAAATTGGTTGAGGCCTACCAGACGCACGTCTACAATCTCTGCTACCGCATGTTGGGCGAGGCGGAGCTTGCAGAAGATGCGGCGCAGGAAACTTTCCTGAGGGCGTTCCAGCACTTGCATCGCTACGATAGCAAGCGTCCGTTTGCGACCTGGCTGTTGTCCATTGCCGCACACTATTGCATTGACCGTCTGCGCCGCCGCAAGTTTTCGATGATCTCCATTGACGAGGACGAAGAGGATGGCGGCTTTGAATTACCGGATGCAGACGCGCCCAACCCGGAATCGGAAATGATACACGGCGAACAACGGGCGCGGATGCAAGGCTTGCTCAAACGCCTCGACTCGGTTGACCGGGCCGCGATCGTTCTGCGCTACTGGAACGATTGCTCCGAAGCCGAGATCGCCGAGGCTTTGCACCTGACAGTAAGCGCGGTTAAATCCCGCCTTCACCGGGCGCGGCGCGAACTGGCCGGTCTTTGGCAGGAAGAATCCCCGCGCTCCAAACCCGAAAGGAGGCCCCATGAATCACCGGCCTTTTGAAGATTGGTTGTTGGTAGACCAGCCTCTGACACCTGAACAAAAACGCGAACTGCAATCCCATCTGCGGACATGCGCGGCTTGCACGGCCATTGCCGAATCGAATCTCGCATTGCATTCGGTGCGGATGGTCTCTCCCATCGCGGGGTTTGTGGATCGCTTCCAGGCGCGGCTGGCCGAACAACGCAAGGCAGCGCGCATCCACCAGATCATCGGAACGCTGATCTTCGTTGTCGGCGGGCTGGGACTAATTTATTGGTTGGTCGGTCCCTTCGTCCAGGAAGCGCTGCGTTCCCCCGCCGAATGGATCACCAGCGCGGTAGGTTATTTCCTTTTTGTTATAACGTCCGTCCAGACTTTGAGCGAAGTAAGTTTGATCCTGATGCGCGTGATCCAAACCTTCATTTCACCGCTCGGCTGGCTCGTTCTTATATCAATATTCGGCGGGCTTGGACTGATATGGACTGTTTCGATTACGCGGTTTGCTAGATTGCCGCAAGGAGTGTAAGAAATGAAAAAACTGATTTATGTTCTAGCGTTGCTGGCGTTGTTGCTCCTGCCTGCCCATTCGGCCTACGCATGGAACAAAACCCTCGATGGCCGCGTGGTTGTCGGTCAGGGTTTTACATTGAAGTCCGGCGAAACACTGGATGGTGACCTGGTTGTCATCGGCGGAGAGGTGACAATTGAGAACAATGCAATCGTGAAAGGCGACGTGGTCTTGATCGGCGGAAGCCTTAAGCTCGATGGTCAGGTGACAGGCAACGCCGTGGTTATTGGGGGTGTAGCCACTATGGGCGAAAAGTCTCAGCTCGGCGGCGACATGGTCACCGTCGGCGGATCGCTCCAACGCGCGGAGGGCGCGGAAATTGGCGGTAACGTGGTAACCAATTTGTCTCCCACTATCTCGATACCGGCCATTCCCACAAACCCGCCCAGTGTCCCTCAAGTACCCCTCTTGGAAATCCGCCCCAGCCCATTCGGACAAGTCTTTGGCATTCTGGCCCAGGCCATCTTGATCTCGGTGCTCGCCATGACCCTGATGCTCTTCCTGCATCCACAACTGGATCGCGTGGCACAAACCATCGTTTCACAACCCTTCATGGCCGGCACGGTTGGCTTCCTGACAGCAATGTTCGCCCCCATCGCTTTAGTGATATTGGTTGTTACCTTGATACTCATCCCGGTCGCTCTCGCGGGCGTATTCCTGCTCGTGCTGGCCTGGCTGTTCGGCATGATCGCCATCGGCATCGAACTTGGCGACCGCTTCACGAAAGCCATTCACCAAAACTGGGCGCCCGTTCTATCAGCGGGCCTTGGAACCTTCATGTTAATGATCATCGTTGGCACTGTCAACACGGTACCCTGTATCGGATGGCTGGCCAGCGTCATCGTTGGATTGGTGGGAACCGGCGCGGTCATGATGACGATGTTCGGCACGCGGCCAGTTACAGGTCTGGGCACGATCGCTTCCCCATCCGCCCCGATAGCGGTCCCTAGTGAACCAATCCCGCCCGCGTCTTGAGCCTCTTATCCCACATGATATAATCAGCCCGCCTCGGTGATAATTTGCCGGGGCGGGTTTGATTTACAGCTCACTTCGCAAAATTCAAACCAAATATTCCTTCGTGCCTGAGTGAACCCGCCATCAGGCCTATAAATATTTACACAGGAAGCAGCAGGAGGAAACATGTTACCCAAAATAGAAATACCCAACACGCCCAGCCACAATGCCGCCCCACCGCTAATCGAAATAGCCGGCACTCACCGCGAAATGGGCCGACAGATCGGCGAAGCGCGCCGCGAGCAAATTCAACATAGCATCGCCAACGCACATATTCTAATTGACCAATCCTACGATCAGGTCGAACTGACGTGGGAAGGTGCACAGATCCAGTCGCACAAATACCTGCCCTTTGCCGAAGAGCGTTATCCGCAATACGTGGACGAAATGCGAGGCATGGCAGAAGGCGCCAACGCGGCCTTCGACGATATCATGGCTCTCAACGTCATGGAAGCCGTGACGATGGATGCGCTCCATCTCACACGCTGCACCAGCTTTGCAGTCAACGAACAGCGTACCGCAGATGGGCATATCCTTGCAGCCCATAACGAAGATTGGGTGCCGGAAGACGAAGATGATACGTATGTGATCTCGGCTCGACCAAACGACGACCCGCCTTATCTTGCCATGACGTATGGCGGGCTTCTGCCCAATGTGGGATTCAACGCTTATGGCATCGCCCAACTCATCGACTCGGTCTACCCGACCGATTCGCGCATCGGCATTCCGCGCCTGGTGGTGGCACGCGCTGTGCTGGCCGCACGCCGCATCTCTGGCGCCATCGGACGCGTGCTCGTCCCTCACCGCGCGGCCGGATATAACCACCTT
>JAMDBC010000061.1 GCA_023484185.1 Chloroflexota bacterium
GCTCGCCTGATACGCGCCCACTGCTTCACACGTCGCGGCGCACAATGCGGGGAGCATTTCATCCAAAGTATCTGCTGACAAGGCCTGCTTTGTGACTTCGCTCTCCAGCAACTGATTCTGCGCCTCCTGCCGCAAGCGCATATAGTGGCGCAACAACACAGCAGAACCTGCCGTGATCAACAGGGCGATCAGCGCACCTCCACCGACGACGATCCGGGCGCGCTGATCTATCTCTGCCCGTTCCGCTATACGCTGCTGCAACCGCCCATGCTCATGCGCCTCCATCTCGCCAATCACGCGGCGGATCTCATCCATGCTCGCGAGACCCTGATTAGTCAACACAGCCTGGCGCGCGGCGTCGAACCCTTGTGAGCGGCGCAGGTCAATCGTATCTTGCAATTCCTGCAATTTGGTGGCGATGGCAGACTTGAGGGCGGGGAGAGACTTGACCTGTGCCGGGTCATCGGCGACGAGTCCTTCCAGTTCGCGCGTGTCCTGATTTATCTGGGCGAGGGCATCTTGATAAGGCTGGAGGTAGGTTGACTCGCCCGTAATCAAATAGCCGCGCTGACCGGTCTCTGCGTTGAGCACATTGGATAGAACATCGTCCAGCGTCGAGATGGTCTTGATGCTGTCGTCCACAGACCTGGCGGCAGCAATCAGATTTTGAATACTGAAGTACGAACTTACGCCAACGGCGATCAGGGTCGCCAGCGCCAACAAAAATCCCAATAGAATGAAGATGCGTTGGCTATTTCGGTTCATTGGCGCGTCCTGGCATGTTCGGTGGCTGTTGTTCCTGCTGCTCCAGTATGAGAAAGATCTGCACAATACTGGGATCAAAATGCTTGCTAGCTTGTTCTTTGATGTAATCCAGTGTCTTCTCTCTGGTCCACGCTTTGCGGTAGGGGCGATCGTTGGTCAGGGCATCATACACATCCACGATGGCAAAGATGCGCGCCGACAGCGGAATCGCTTTGCCTTTCAGACCGCGCGGGTAACCTGTGCCATCCCACTTTTCGTGATGGCAATAGGGAATATCCAGCGCGGGACGCAGATATTCAATAGGTAATAGCATTTCACACGCAAGAGACGGATGCTTGCGCATGGCTTCCCATTCCTCAGCAGTGAGTTGATCGGGTTTCAATAAGATGGAGTCTGGTACACCCATTTTGCCGATGTCATGCAACAATGCCCCTCTGCGAATGTGGATCAGTTCGCTTTCGCTTAATCCCATGGCGCGTGCCAGCCTGAGTGTCATTTCCGTTACTCGTTGGGTATGGCCTTCGGTCTCCTTATCGCGCAGGTCGAGCGCGCGCGACCAGCCTTCAATGGTCTTTTCGTAGGCGAGGCTTAGTGCAAGGGTGGAGCGCTGAACATCTTCGAATAATTGAGCGTTATCAATGGCAATAGCTGCCCCTCCAGCCAGTGTTTCCACAAAGTGTGTCCAGTCCGGGTCATCAGGCAGGGCAGCGCTGTGGAAGATTTCCAACACGCCTTTGATTTCTCCCTTGACGATCAACGGCACGCCGAGGTAGGAGCGGAAAGCCGCGCCCGCTTTCTGGATTGCGCGCCATAAAGGAGTATCGGTCTCGACCAGATTGTCCACACGAATGAGCCGTCGTTCAAAAGCCACACGTCCCGCGTATTCCGTCCCCAGGGTCAGTTGCACATTTTCCGTCATTGAGGCAGGCAAACCTCGCCCTGCCGAAAGCTCAAGCATTTTGGAGTGTGGATTTAGAAGCAAAACGCTCATTGCAGCCACCCTTAATTGGCGAGTTGCCTGTTCAAGCAAAGCATTGAGTATGAAACGTAAGTCAAAGCTGGATGAAATCGCAATATCTATTTGGTGCAAAGCCTCCAGTTGAGAAAGCCGCATCTCGGTCTCTGCCCTGAGCGCTTCGCGCCGCAGGGCTGTTCCAGCCATTTCGGAAAAAGTTTCAAGCAATTTCAAGTCCTCGGCATTAAATTGGCGCGGAAGATCACATCCCACGAAGATGACACCCACTGTTTCTGCTTCATCCCGTATGGGAGCGAACATTCCTGCATGGCCCATTTCGCCAACGCGGTCTGTGACGTTTTGTGAAAACTCAGGTTCGCTCATTAGATTTAGCGACAAGAAAGGCACTTTTGCACGAAAGGCGCGCCCTGATAAGCTGGCCTTCACAGGTAAAGACAAATCCGCGACTCGTTGCGGCCAGCCGCGCGCCGCCACAAAACGCAGATTTTCGCCCGCTGAATCGGGGAGCAGGATACTGCCATGTGGGATATTGAACACGGACAATACTGTGTCCAGCAAAGTGTCCAGCATTGCTTGCTGGTTTGCGGTTTTGCGTAACGCTGCGCTGAGCGTCTGAAGGGACTCAAGTTCCCATAAGCGTCGGCGGGCCGTTTCCAATTGTTGTAGTTGTTCGATGATCAGACCTGCTTGTGCGGCAAAAGTTGTCAGAATAGCCTGCTCGCCCGGTTCGAATACATGTGGTACCCTAAAATTGATCCAGATCACCCCCAACAATTCACCTCGTCCACTCAAGGGCAAACAGGCGGAGGCGCGTAATCCTTCTTCTATCATGCGGCGATTGATTGTATTCTGCGCATCATATAAGTCCGGGATGAAGAGCGCCTGCCTTGAACGCAGGACAGATGTTGAAATCCCGTGTGGCCGGATAGGATGTGGTTCAAGAGGAAAGTCATAATGATGTCCTGCCCAGCGATAACAAAAACCCTTTTGATCAACCAACATAATGCTCGCCTGATACGCGCCCACTGCTTCACACGTCGCGGCGCACAATGCGGGGAGCATTTCATCCAAAGTATCTGCTGACAAGGCCTGCTTTGTGACTTCAGTCAAACGTTCCACAATCACGTGGTGCTGATGAGCCTTTTCCATGAGTTGCGCATTGACCAGCGCTGTGCCTACATCCAGCGCCACGTTTTGCAAGATGGATACATCCTCGCGGGTGAAATCTCCTACTTGCTCGCTCTGGACATCCAGAACACCCAACACATCCATCCCAGTCTTAATAGGAACAGCGAGTTCAGCACGCGTGGGCGAAAGGTCATCTCCGGCAACGAAGCGCGGATCGCCGCGCACGTTGTTAACCAGTACAATTTGCTGGTCACGATAAGTCTGGCCAACCGGACCTTCGTCAATGGGGAGGCGAAAGCTTTCGACTTCTACGTTCATAGTATAGGCGCTGGAAATGCCTGTCAAGGCCAGCACATCCTCATCCCGCTGTTTGATAAAGATATAGATATTCCAGTTTGGGAAATATCGGCTGAGAGTATCGGCTACTTGCTGGGACAGGTGTTTGATATCGTTGGATGCGAGCAAACGTTGTGCAACGGCATCCGCCACAGCCAAATGCGCGGCATGGCGCTGGGCCTGCGCCAGACGTTCAGCCTTGGCGACAGCATTGGTCACTATGGCTGTCGCGGAACGGGCGAAATTCAGTTCGTTCTTTTTGAAAGAGCGTGGGGTAAGGGAATGAAGACCAAGTGAACCGTATAATCTCCCGTCGGCGAAGAGAGGCAGAGCCAGTAGGGTACGCGTGCCGCGCCGCTCAAAGATTTCGCGCAAGTGATCCAGTACGTCAGATTGGTTTATGTCGGGAACGATCACCGCCTCCCCACGCCACAAGGGCATTGCCCAGGGCGCACGTTCAGCATCAAGCAGGACGCGGTCTCCAAGTGAACTTTGCGTTCCCTCCTGCAAATATTCAGCCTGAATGATAACGCTGGTCTCATTCTCCCTGTCCAGCAGGCCAATTCCGCCCGCGTCCATTTCCATCAGGGTCACCAACGCGGTAATCGCAGTTTGCAGGATTTCTACTGGCTTATACGGCGCGTTCACCCCCGCCGAGAGTTCCCCCAGTTTGCGCGCCCGCTGCTCACTCAGGAGCAGGGCGTTTCTTTCCAGCCAAAGTGAGGCGGCCAAAACGGTTAACAGGAAAAGAATAAGGCCTTCTGCAATAGTGTCCGCTTCGCGATTCAGAACGGCTGCCCCAAACGCGTTGAGCAGACTCAAGCTGAGGCCTGCCAGCAGCCCAACCAACAAGATCAGCCAGCGTCTCTTCCCTCTAAACTTTGAACGCATCTTGTCAAAAATTGATCTTGCCATTCTTTTTCACCAAATCCGACGAACCTATCCAACAAGCGATTTTATCATCGTGCGATAACACAATTGCGCCCACTTTCTTTGGCGCAATACAAGGCCGCATCTGCCTGCTTATACAAGTCCAGCGGTTGCTCAGGAAGGGATTCACCTGTATCGCCCGAAACACCAAAACTACAAGTCAATTCAATGGCGTTCCCATCCCAAAGAAGCTGCGTCTGTTGAACCCGCTCCCGCAAACGGTTGGTTAGTTGAGCGGCCTGATCTGGTCCGCTATGCGGCAGGATTAAGGCCATCTCATCACCGCCAATGCGCGCGGCAAGGTCGGCCACGCGTATATGTTCGCGTAAAATTCCGGAGATCAGCTGGATAGCAGCGTCGCCTGCGGGATGTCCCCAGGTATCATTGATGTGCTTGAAATGGTCGACATCGAGAATGACCAGCGAAAGCGGATGGGCATAGCGGCGAGCGCGGGCTAATTCCATTGCCAGGGCTTGATTGAATTGACGGCGGTTTGCCAAGCGAGTCAGTGGATCGGTAAGCGAAAGTTGCTCGACCTCTTCGAATAAAACCGCGTTGCGCAGAGCCAGAGCGCCGTGATCGGCAATGCTCGTTAACAATAACTGCTGATCTTTTCCAAACGAATGAGGTTGTTCAAAGCCAACAAACAAAGCGCCCAGGATTTCTCCTTTATCCTGCAAGGGAAAGCCGCCCAACGCTGTCACCCGATCTGGCATATTCGCCGAAGTGCTTTTTAGCCCCCCCGCGCACGTTATCCATTATTATAGGCATCCTGATCTAAGAATTTGCTCGGTGAGGTCTCCCATCGATTGTTCGTGCACGGCAATTAGGTCCGAATCACGGCGTGCGACAAAATATCTGCCTGCCAGTTTTTCAGGCTGTCGACCGAGAAAGATGGCGGCAATATCGGCGCCTGTCAATGCCCTGGTACGCTGGAGCAATGTTTGCAGTGTCTCTTCCAAATTGAGGCTGGCTGTCATCTGCATGGCTGCGGAAAGCAGATTCTCGGACTTCTCTAGGTTTGATTCTAATTTTTGATGATGAAGCTTTTCTTCAACCAGTTCGCGGTTAAACAAGCGCACAAAACCGACAGTCAATAAAATCTCGGTCAGGATAGAAAATAAATCAGAAAACTCAGCGTAACTGCCGCCTTGAAACGTTGCGTAGGCGTCGAAGAACTCTGAAACTGCCAGGCTCACTGAACCTGTGGTTATCAATAACCATCCCCAATGCCCCGTACCACGCCCAAAGCGCGTATAAAAGCGCCAGCCTGTAAGTACGGCGATGGTAGAGGTCATAAGGCTGGTCAGGGCAATTACATAATTGATGTTCATTGGCAAGTCATTTTGAATCACGACGGTCGCCGGATTATAAACGTATAAAGGTAAAAGGTGGAGAAAAAACATATCAAATTCGTAAGTATTCATCTACATAATCTGTTTGATGGGAGTCTGCTTTTTTATAGTTTCACTTGGAACTTCACATAAACTTCATCACAGCCCTTTAAACTCGTTTCCATTCAACCACTCAAAAGGAGATATTCCATGTAACAACCAGTCGTATCTATAGGCTGGTCGCTAGCAGGCTGTCGGAGAGCAGTGTTTCATGATGCAAAACGACAATTTAAACCTCGCAGCACGCTAAGAACACCAAGAAAAGCTCTTAAAACATCGCGCTTGCCTGCCCTCGTAGAGGGTGGCGGTCTTCGCGGTTAAGAATGGCAACAGATGGGGTTCTCTGACAAACTGCCAGTGCGATCAGTATCCGTTTTTTCGACCACCCAAAAATGGGATAAGCCTAAGATCTTTAGTGGCGTCCTTTCAAGAAATTGCAAAATTGTTCGCAGGAATTTTCCCGCTGCGCCAAAGCTGGTGATGATGTTGTCGTATGCGCCAAAGATGACCGCCTGCTCGATGAATTTAACAGGCAAACCGTCGAACAGTTTTTGCATATCATGTCTCGAATAAATACGCACGTGCGGAGCGAGTTTGTCGCGCCAGACGCGCGGCAGATAATTTACGAAAGGTTTGTTGCCGAAATAGTATTTGCCTTTCCAGTAAATACCGTGAGTCTCAAACGGATAGCCGCGATTTGGGCAGAAGATCACCATCCGCCCGCCGGGCTTGAGGACGCGCACCATCTCACAGATGGCAGCGCGGTCGTCCTGGACGTGTTCGATCACCTCGTGGCTGAGGATCAGGTCAAAGGCGTTGCCCTGAGCGAGGCGAAGGGTCCCGGAAGGAAGCGGCAGAAATTCTCCGGCAGCGTTGAAGATGCGCGCCGAATTTTTCCCGGCTTCGGATGCGCGCTCGAAGTCATATTCCAATCCGAAAATTTTTCCACCGAAGGGCGCCAGATGTTCAATGTACATGCCCAGGCCGCATCCGTTTTCAAGGATATTGCCTTTGATGCGTTCCCCCGCGGAGCGAATGATCATTTCGAGTCGGCGCTGTTGACCTGCGCGCCAAACATACGAAGGTTCGCCGCGCAGGGCGGCCTTTTCCATGTTTCGGTCTGTCATGCCGGTATTATACACAATGGTCAAACATACGTATCCTCTTAAAAAGAAGGGGAAAGTGGGGTGTTTTGGGCGGGCGAAGCCCGCCCAAAACACCCCACACCCCGCTTTATTGAAAAGATAAAAACATATAATGGTCGAGCAAAGGTAATGCGATACCTGTTCACTTGACGAAAGCTCACTGCCCGACTAAAATCCTGTTCGCTGGACTTGCGCCTCCGCGTGGAGGCGTATTTTTTGCCAGCCGCCTCATAATTGGACCGATATGCCTGATCCCGTTTCGACATTTGATTCTGACCCTGAACTGCCTCAGGTGACTAACCTGTCGCAGTCCAGCGCGGACTTGATCCAAGCCGAGTTGGTGCGGATGCACCAAAGCAGCGCGGCGGAGATCGACAGCGACGAAGTGGAATTGCACGCCAGCGCAGCGGCCAATGTCAAAGCCGTGGCCGTCACTTCGCACGAAACCGCGATCGGGTTGTTGAACGCGAAGGATGTTTCGTTGACGAATAGCGGTGTGGCCGTCATCCACGCGGAAACCGCTGACGTGGATGGGATGGTCGGGCAGTGAGCT
>JAMDBC010000100.1:0-6791 GCA_023484185.1 Chloroflexota bacterium
TTCCCCTTTTTGTTTTGGATATTCGGCTGCTTTCAATTTTCCACTTTCAATCAAGCGCGTCAGGGCGCGCGCTGACAAGTCACTGCTCCACCCAAACAACTTGCTCACATCCCGCGCCTGCGCCGCGCCGACCGACGCGAAATAAAGTTCGAGCAGCTTCATGCGCGCATCGGCCTCGCCAATGTGACGCGCCTGTTCGGGCAGGTCAGGATAATAGCGCGCAGTGATCTGATAGATAAAAGCATATTTCCACGCGCCTGCGGGAGCAATGCCAACCGGCAATATCTTGAAATCCTTTTGCAAATCTTCCAACGCCCGATTCCATTCCGATTCTTTCGCGCTGGTCATGCGTGCGGCCTTGCGAAGCGAAATCGAATCAAGCTGACCTTCTTTCAACAGGGCTTCGTAAATATTCCTGGCGGCTTGCGTCAGGCGGCCCTCTTCGTACGCGGCCAAATGATCTTCTTCGGGCGAACCATAATTATCGGAGAGCGCGTAAAAATAAGGCGCGACTTCCAGCGAGATTATTGTCGCTTTGCGGCGCAGGATTTTGGCGTAATACCAGAGTCGTTTGGGAAGCGCGTCATCCTTCCAGCGCCACGTAACATGGCCGGGATCATCGTGTTCATTTGGAACAGGCCGCTCGCCAGCAACGGTTGCCCACAGGCTGGGCATCTCAATTCCCTTGATCGGCCAAAAGAAAACGAAGCCGCGTTCGTTGACGAAGGTTACGGCCTGGGACTGGGAAGAGATCGGTTTAGCGGGCGGCAGGTGAAAGGTCCGTGCGTGATGTGCTTTGAGTCGTTTCAAGTCAATGATGGACACGCGGTCATTTTAGTCCATGCAGGATAATTCCGCAAACGGACGTATAATTTTATGAAGGCCGTATATCCATCGAAGTTTCGGCCTGGGATTAATTGTAAGAATGAATAGTCTGAAACCATCATAAGATCGGGAGATGCGGAAACAAGGAGTCGAATCATGCCGCGTGATTTACCGCTAGGAAATGGCAGTTTATTGGCAGCTTATGATAACCATTATCAAATTCGGGATTTATACTGGCCGCATGTTGGTCAGGAAAATCACGCCATGGGACATCCCTTTCGCACGGGCATTTGGGTGGAGGATCAGTTTCGATGGCTTGACGACGGCGGCTGGCAAAGACAATTGCGTTACAGCCACGACACGCTGATCACTGACGTCGGCCTTCATCATCCAGATCTAAACATAACGCTCGAATTCAATGACGCCGTGGATTTTCACGAGAACCTGCTGGTCAGGCGGTTGGACGCCGCCAACGATTCGGACAGTCAGCGTACAATCCGTTTGTTCTTCCATCAGGATTTTCACATCCTAGGAAACGAAGTCGGCGACACGGCTTATTATGAACCGGATCGCAGAGCGGTAATCCATTACAAGGATGACAATTGGTTCCTGATCAATGGCGGCATCGTTTTAGCAGACGGCGATGCCGGCCCCGGCTGGCAGCCAACCACGGATACAAAAGACGGCATGATCGTTGGCGTCCATCAATGGGCATGCGGCTTAAAGGAAATCCGTAATTTGGAGGGCACCTGGCGGGACGCGGAAGACGGCCAACTCTCCGGCAACGCCGTGGCGCATGGCTCGGTCGATTCAACGGTTGGCTTCGAGTTAAAGATTTCCGCACACACAACGCGAACGCTTTATTATTGGATGGCCATCGGCCCTGATTTTGAATCGGTGACACAGATCAATCGAAACGTCCGTGAACGCGGCCCGCAGGTATATCTGGACCGCACCGGCGCGTACTGGAACCTGTGGTTGAAAAAGCACATGCCGGACGCGGCCGATATTCCTCACGAAATTCTGCACCAATACGCGGTCAGCCTGCTGGTTGTCCGCACGCAGATTGATAACGGCGGCGCGGTCATCGCCGCCAACGACTCGGATATTTCATCTGCCGTGCGCGATACTTACAGCTACATGTGGCCGCGCGATGGTTCGCTCGTAACGAACGCCATGGTCATGGCAAACGGCATTGACCTCTCGCGTAAATTTTTTGAGTTTTGCGCCAAGGCTCTCACACACGAAGGCTACCTTTTGCACAAATACAATCCCGATGGCACGCTGGCCTCTTCCTGGCATCCGTGGTATCGCGATGGCAAAAAAGAAATCCCAATTCAGGAAGACGAAACGGCACTTGTACTTTGGGTGCTATGGAAACACTTTGACCGCTTTGGAGACGTGGAGTTCATCAAGCCGTTTTATCGCAGCTTGATTCGATCCATCGGCGACTTTTTATACGCACACCGCGATCCGAAGACGGGTCTGCCCATCGCAAGCTATGATTTGTGGGAAGAGCGTCACGGCATTCTCGGCTGGACAGTCGCCGCTACCTGGGCCGGACTAGATGCGGCCGCGCGTTTCACCGAAGCGTTCGGCGACACCGATCTTTCCCGGCGCTATCGTCAGGCCGCAGACGAGGTCAAAGCCGGGACCGACGCGCAGCTTTGGCGTCCCGAATTGAAGCGCTTTGTCCGCATGATCAATCAAACGGCGGACGGAAAATGGGAAGTCGATTCAACCATTGATTCGTCGCTCGCTGGCCTGTGGCAATTCGGCATGTACGCGCCGGACGATCCGAAGATCGTTCAAACGATGGAAGCAATCCGCGAGCGCCTGTGGGTCAAAACAAATGTCGGCGGAGTGGCGCGCTATGAGAACGACCAGTACCATCAAGTCAGCCAGGATATTGCGAACATCCCCGGCAACCCCTGGTTCATCTGCACGCTCTGGCTTTCGGAATGGTACGCAGCCACGGCTCGCACAAAAGACGATCTCCAAAAATCATTGGATTTGATTCATTGGGTGATTGACCATGCCTTGCCAAGCGGCGTGCTGGCAGAGCAAGTCAATCCGTTTACCGATGAACCTCTATCGGTTAGCCCGCTGACGTGGAGTCACGCCGCGTTCGTTGCGACCGTCCAGACTTATCTGGAGGCGCAAGCTCGTCTGCAAAAGTCCGGTTCATCAAAATAAAGGAGTTCAAAATGTTGAAAAAATCATATTTGAAAAATGGAAACTGCCGCGTGACTTTCACGCTGTCAGCTGAAGCGGGGGCAGAGTCCGCCGCACTATGCGGATCGTTCAATGACTGGGATAAAGAATCGCATCCCATGAAACGGTTGAAGAACGGCACCTTCTCTGTAACGCTCACCCTCCAGCCCGGAGAACACCGTTTCCGCTATTACGTCGACGGCAAACGCTGGGAAAACGACTGGGAAGCCGAAGAATACCGCGCCAATCCATTTGGCTCGGAAGACTCGATTGTTAAAGTTTAGTGAGCGGTGAATATCGAAGCCACGCCGGGAGTAAAATAAAATTCATCGTGAATGATTTTTCTCTAAAAGTATTCGCAGGCATCGAGCCTTTGAGCCGCTGGGCTGCTCAAAAGATTATCGAAACATCCGTCGAGGCAATCTCAGCGCGCGGGCGTTTCCTGTTCGTGCTCAATGGCGGCGGCACACCGACGCTCCTTTTTCAACTGCTGGGAACCGAATATCGCGACAAAATGGACTGGAGCAAGACTCATGTTTTCTGGGGCGATGAACGTTGCGTTCCACCGGACGATAAAGAATCAAGTTACGGACAGGCACACGAAATTTTGTTGAACAAGATTTCCATTCCGGACTCGAACGTGCACCGCGTCAACACAGACCTCGGGCCGGACGCCGCGTCAAAAGATTATGCCAGCACTTTAAGCCGCTTCGCCCAAGCTCCGCTCGATTGGCCGCGTTTTGACCTTGTGCTGCTCGGCATGGGCGAAGATGGACACACTGCTTCCCTCTTCCCTGGCTCACCCATCCATGTGACCGAACCGGTGCTGGCCGTCACCAGGCATTATCAAGACCGTCCCGCCAACCGCGTGACGATGACTCCGCTGGTGTTGAACTCCGCAAGAACAATTCTTTTCATGGTAACCGGAGAAAACAAAGCCGAAACGTTGGGTCGCGTACTCAGCAAAGAACGCGACCCAAAACAATTGCCTGCACAACGTATTGGTCCAAAAGATGGCGAGTTGATCTGGATGGTGGATGAAGATGCAGCAGGCAGGCTGCCTAAAAAAGAATCATGAAAGTGAAATTTATAAAATATTGCTCCTGTTCAAGTTAATTTGCTTTACAAGTTTACGCTCTTGGCGGCGTCTCGCCGCCGAGGACGGCGGCTTGAGCAATAATATAAATATCTTGGAGGTAGAGAGTTATGGAACTCGCAATGATTGGTTTGGGCAAGATGGGTTTGAACATGGCCACGCGCCTGGTACGCGGCGGACATCGCGTGGTTGGATTCGCCCGCAGTAAGGAATCAATCCAGGCGGCTGTCGAAGCGGGCGCAGAAGGCGCTCATTCGCTGGAGCAAACCGTCAAAATGCTCAAAGCGCCGCGCGCTGTCTGGGTCATGGTCCCAGCTGGTCAAGCCACCGACGAAACGATTGAAAAATTATCTAGCCTGCTCGAAAAAGGCGATACCGTCATTGACGGCGGCAATTCCAATTACAAAGACTCGATCCGTCACGCCGAATTGCTAAAGGAAAAAGGAATCCATTTTCTCGATTGCGGCACAAGCGGCGGCATCTGGGGCCTCAGCGAAGGTTACAGCATGATGATTGGCGGCGAAGTCCACATCGTGGAAAAGATGCGCCCGATCTTCGAAACGCTTGCACCCGGCAAGGATCAGGGTTGGGGACGCGTCGGTCCGCATGGTTCAGGTCATTACGTCAAGATGATTCATAACGGCATTGAGTATGGCATGATGCAGGCTTATGCCGAAGGCTTTAGCATTTTGAAAGCCAGGAAGGAATTCGAACTGGACTTGCATAACGTTTCGGAGATCTGGCGTTTTGGAAGTGTGGTCCGTTCCTGGCTGTTGGATTTGGCCGCCGACGCCCTCAAAGAAGACCCGACGCTTTCAGACATCAAACCCTGGGTCGCCGATTCCGGCGAGGGCCGTTGGACGGTCGCCGAGGCTATCGATCTGGACATTCCTGCCCCCGTGATTACGCTGGCTCTTCAAATGCGTCTCGCCAGCCGTGATGATGAGAACTATACCGCTCGCATGCTCGCCGCTCTGCGTAATCAATTTGGCGGACATGCCATAAAGAAAAGCGACTAACCCCAAAGTTTGACGGTCAATAACCGTGTCGCTATTGGATACTATATGAACAATAATTTACCAACTTCAATCGTCATCTTCGGCGCATCCGGCGACTTAACCCAGCGCAAACTCGTACCGTCCCTGTTCAGCATGTTCCGCAAGGGACGTGTGCCAAAACAATTCCGTGTGGTCGGATATGGCAATACGGCCTTCACTGATGACCAGTTCCGTTTGCATCTCGCCGAGGGAATGAAACAATTTGCATCGTTCTCTTATACCGATGAAGAATGGACGAGCTTCGCTCGCAATCTTGCTTACCAACAAGGCCGTTACACCGACCTGGCCGATTTCAAAAAGTTGAGCGATTTCATGAGCAAATGGGAAAACGGTTCCGGCAATCGCATGTATTACATGGCAACGCCGCCCGGGATCTTCCCCAACATCATCGACCTGCTGGGTCTGACCGATCAATTGCACGAAAATGGCAATTGGCGGCGCGTGGTTATCGAAAAACCGTTCGGCGTGGACGCGGTCTCCGCGCACAGCTTGAACCAGCAAATCCATAAAGTACTGAACGAGAATCAAATTTATCGCATCGATCATTATCTCGGCAAGGAAACGGTTCAGAATATTTTGGTCACGCGCTTTGCGAACACCATCTTCGAGCCGCTTTGGAATCGCAACTACATCGACCATGTCGAGATCACCGTCGCGGAACAGGTCGGCGTGGAACACCGCGCCGGTTACTATGACACTGTCGGCGTGGTGCGCGACATGCTTCAGAACCACCTGCTGCAGCTGGTCTCACTGGTTGCTATGGAGCCGCCCTCTTCGTTTGAAGCGAACGCCTTGCGTAACGAAAAGGTCAAAGTGTTGAGTTCCATCCAACCGATCAAAAAAGAGAACGTCATTAACAATACTGTGCTGGCGCAATATAAAGGTTATCGCGCCGAGGAAGGCGTCAAAGCCGACTCGACCACGCCCACTTACGCCGCGCTCCGTTTGCAAATTGACAACTGGCGCTGGCAGGGCGTTCCGTTCTATCTGCGCTCCGGCAAGCGGCTGGCGCAAAAACTTTCGCAGATCACCATTGAGTTCAAGGAACCGCCGCACCTGCTCTTCCCCACCGCGCGCGGCAAGATAACGCCAAACATGTTGGTGCTTTATCTTCAACCCGACGAAGGCATCCACTGGCGATTCGAAGCCAAGGTCCCGGACACCGCGGCGGACATGCGCTCGGTGGACATGGAATTCCACTACGCGGACTCTTTCGGCAAAACGGCGATCCCCGAATCTTATGAACGCCTCTTACTGGACGCTTTGACAGATGACGCCTCCCTGTTCACTCGTGCCGACGAAGTGGAAACCGCCTGGGGATTGATCGATCCCATTATAGAAACCTGGGACGCGCAGAAATTGCCATTGCCCGAATATGAATCCGGCACCTGGGGCCCAGCCGAAGCGGATAAACTATTGGGCCGCGAAGGACGATCATGGTCAAGCTGGGACGGACGAGTGGAATAACAATCGAACTCCGGGATACTTCGCAAAAATCTCAGCAATTCTCAATATAAACCATGTCATTGCCTGCACTGCGACGAAGGAGTGCAGGCACACGTGCGAGACGGCGTTCTTCCGTCGAAGCAATCCCCTGT
>JAMDBC010000100.1:6801-7081 GCA_023484185.1 Chloroflexota bacterium
CATATTGAGAATTGCTGCAAAAATCTCGGAGTTCTTGTTTTTTCATCTATAATTTGGGGAGTGTCCATGTTCAAAAACATAAATTTCGATGTCGTTGCGAGCCGCGTTCTTGGCGGCGAAGCAATCTCTCATAAAGTTGGGGATTGCTTCGGGAATGCTTCGCGACACCCTCGCAAAGACGTGTGTTGGATTTTGGACACTCTCATTCTTTGATCAGACTTTCCGTCCCGGAGTTGAGCATGTCTATCATTTCTACTTTTGAATCCAAGTTACCTGCAGA
>JAMDBC010000188.1 GCA_023484185.1 Chloroflexota bacterium
TGTCGTTGCCCATTTTCTCGAGCAAGTCACGAACCTCAGCCGGAGTGCGGCGCAATTCCTTGAAATCATGATACTTTGGCAGGTTGATCACTTTTATCGGGCCGGAAATACAGACCTTCCCCCAACGTTCCATCTCAGAAACCATCGGGTGTTTGGAATCGGTCGAACCGTACGCCAGGCTGGCTTCGATTTCAGTGTCCCAGTGAAAGACTTCGTCGATGATCATGACCGCGATCACATCATTGTTCGAGTTACGCAGAACGATGTCTTCGCCAACCGTTGGCAAATCTTTCGGATCCGCTGTCAGCGTGATGGGAAGCGGAAAAAGCGTCCCGTCGCTGAGACGCATTTCGTGCAGAACCCGCTCATAATCGGCTTTGCCCATGAAGCGATCAAGCGGAGAAAATCCGCCCGTGGCAATCAGTTCCAGGTCGCACAAATTTCGCATGCTGATCTTGAGTGACGGAAGTTTGGGAGCACGCGCAAGTTGTTCGTCGCGCTCGGCGCCAGTCAGCATCAGGTTAACCAGTTTCTTGCCACCGTAAGGGGAGATCAAGTTAGCTTTCGACATTACTACTCCATAAAACCATAATTGCGGATGATTGCTCAAACGCAAGCCACAATTATAGCGCAGTTCTTTCAAAATTCAACGGCTGAATTTTAGGTTGTAATTTATTGGCTTGCGGCGCAATACAACGATTTAACTACTGCGGCCACGGAGGGGCTTAGATTTGGCATCCCACTAAGAATGTGACAAGCCTGCTGCGCCACAAATGGATCGGCCACAACGGATGGGGCCAGTTCCGTCAATTGGGATTTGTTGCCATTCAAGGCATAGGCCTGCAAGAAGGGCATCCACTCGATGGGATCAGATGGAGCAAACCCCAATCGCGTCGCTTCCTCTGCCAGGCGTGTGACTTCCTGCCAGTTGTTGGTCTGACGAGCATAAGCCGCCTTCTCGTAATAGTAGCACCAGCTCCGCGTCGGCTCGGACCCGAATCCGGGGTAGGGCGGAACGTGAAAGTCTGGCCCCGGAAGCACTCGCCCGGCTTCAGAATATGGCGCGATCTGCATAATGCGTTCGTCTTCATAAGGGGAGAATTCAAGTTGAGCGCCATCGATGACTTGCACACAGGATTGAGCGGTTGGCTGGGTTAATACCAGGATGTTTCGATAGTTCGGGTATGTCGTAATGCTGCGACGCTTTACGTAGGGCTGCTTCACACCGGTCAGCACTTTGGTTACGGTTGAGTGATCGAGCAGCGCAGCGTAAATACCCGGCTGGATATAGCGCGGACTTTGGCTCTCAGGATAGTAGATCAAGTTGGCAGGCCCCCATACAAAATAATCTTCCGCCGCCGCGCTGCCTGAATAATTAACGATCAGCGTGGTATTTTTTTCGATCTGCGGAATTCGCCAGGAAACCTGCCACCAGAAAGCGCTCATTGAATCCGCGCTGCGAGCGGCGGAAAGCCCGTTGGCAAAATGCGTGATCGAAGCCAGCCCAACTAGGATGGATATCAAAACCAATTGCAGGCGCTGACTTTTGAGGAGACTGATCAGCACGGCAAAGATCAAGACTGCGCCGAGCAAACCGATCAGGGTATAGCGCGAGGAATCCGGGAAAACCACGCTGCGGTTGACCATGGTGATTGGGAGCAATCCGCTGAAGAGAATAACCAAGCCGGCCCAAAGGGATTCGCTGACCCATGTATCGGAGTCCGCTTGAGCCTCGGGAATGAAGCGCAGGGTCAACAACGTCAGGGCGATGCAAAGCGCGGCCAATCCAAACCCGTACAGCATGTCCAACGGAGAAAGCGATGCAAGTGCCTGATAGACGGGCACACCCCAGGCGAAAAGCAATACGTTCAGCGCATCGTGCAACAAATTCGTGCTCCAGACCAGCGTGGTGTGCAATGGGCTGATAAACAACATGCCAAGTTGAAGATTCACATCCGTGGCTTTGCGCAGGCTTTGAAAGAAAAAGAAACGCCAGGTCAGGAATGAAATGGGCGCCAGCAAAAACGGCAGGATAAGCCGAACGGTTTTGAGCAGGCGTTCCTTCCAACCTGTGGAACTGCGACTCGCCAGAAGAAAAACAAACACAAGTCGAATAACCTCAAAGCCAATATAGTATTCCATCTGGCTCAGATTCGCAAAGCCAAAGAAAACCGACAGGACGATCAGGCCCATCCGCCCGGATGTTTTTTGCGCCAGCACGGCCTGGACAGTCAAAGCGATGGAGAAGGTGGCAAAGAACAGCGCGGCAATATGCGACTGATAATCAATTGCATTCGGTTGGGAGAGAAAGCCGGGATAGACCGTAAAAAAAAGCGCAGTCAAAAGTGCAGTGCGCTTCTGCTTAGGCCAGACAGTCCGCAGCGTCCACCACACACACAGGCCGCTGAACAATCGAAAGAAATAAGCCGTAATGTTGTAGGGTAAAGGGTTTTGCCCAAACAGCATATATAGCGGGATCATCAAAAACGCCCGGCCGGGCCGGTCAATCGCGAAAAGGCTGTTGAAGACCTGCGGTCCCTTCGCCCCGGCGGAAAACATTTCATACCAGTCGTCGTTGAAATAACGAAAATGTCCGATGAACGGCAGATAGGCCGCCGCTGAAACCAATATGAGCAGAGAGATCGAAACAAAAAGGTCCGATTTCAAAAACGTTTTTATTTTTTCCATAACACATCCTGTGAATTTAGATGGACAAGGGCTTTATTCCGGGCAGACTCTTTTGCCGCCAGAGCGAGACGCAATGCCTGGATGCCATCCTCCAGACTGCAGACCGGTTCGGACTCGCCGCGCACAGTCTCGACAAAATGACGCGTTTGCGCCACGAAAAGCTGGTTCCGTTCAAACCCATCCGGCAGTTTGTACTGCTCGACGACAGCCGCCGGCGGATTGTCGTTCCACGTTCCAAACTCGGCTGGCATTTTGAAAAAGTGCAGAATGCCGTCGGCATCGTCCCAGCGAAGCGTGCCTTGCGTGCCGACAATTTCGAGACGATGAATTGGCGGCCTTTGAACATAATTCAAATGCACGCTGCCGATCGCTCCATTTGAAAATTTCAGACCAATCTCGGCTATATCATCAACATCAATTTCCAGCGGCGAGACATGCTCATTGAACGACCACAACGATTCAACATCGCCCAACAGGAATCGTAAATAATCGAGCGGATGAGTCACCGTGACGATCACGCCGCCGCCCAGGTCCGCGCGCGCAGCATAACTCTGGCGATAATCCTCCCACGGATGCCAGTTCGGCAGATACTCGCCCCAATGCGAGTGAACAGTCAAAATCTTTCCGAGCGCGCCTTGTTGGATTAATTCGCGGGCTTTGTTGAGCGTGGGATGATAGCGAAATTGGAATCCGACCAGAATTTTGCTTCCGCTTTTTTGCGCAGCTTTTTGCAAAACGTCCAGCCGATCCAAGGAATTTGAAACGGGTTTTTCCAGCAAAATATGACAACCCGCTTGCGCGGCAGGAATGGCGACATCAAGATGAAGCGAGGTCGGATTTGCCACGATCACCGCCTCGGGCTTGTGCTTTTTCAACGCTTCGGCTAGATCCGTTTCGACAGGATAACCTGCCAGTTCATCATCATCCGGCAAAGTAGCGCGATGAGAGCGGAGCAGGACGATATCCTTTTCGCCAAGAGCAATCAGGTTTCGAAAATGTCGGCGTCCAATCGAGCCGAGACCTGCGATAAGAGTCTTCATATTATCCTTATAAGAGTCTCGGGGTTTAGAGCGGGAGACTACCAGTTTTTACTCTTATCCGTTCATAAACCAGTATGCGCCAAATATATTGATGGCAATACTGACCAGTACAAGGGCTATGAAATGCCAGGGAACTCTTTTGCCCAGTCCAACCGCCAGCATGGCCACCAGCGGCACGAGAAAATCCAGGATATAACGATAGCCAAACTGAGCGGAACCTGTGTTGGAATAAAAACTGAGCATAATTATATTGAATAGAACGGCTACCCAGGCACCCAGGATCCACCACTGTTTTGGATAGCGGCGAAACAGATACAACAAAGGGGGCGTTGTAAGAAATATACTCATGCCTGTCGTAGTTGGATCAATCGGCCACATTGCTCCTCTTGGGTTGGCCGGCCACGGAGCGCCCCAGTTTATCCTGGGCATCTTGAATAACATTACCTGAAGATTTGTAGGAATGAAGTGAGGTGAGAATAAGCCGTAGGTTTGCACATTTTGCACAATATCTGGGCCGGCATTCACTGTTGTGTATCCAAAATCCAGAAAATTGTCGAATCTTAGGTAGTTATAGGTCAGCAACCCAATAATCGCAATGACAATTGGAAGTACGGTTTTAGCGCTCCAAAGGATGGCCTGCTTCAACTCTATTCTTCCTTGATTTTCTTTCAATATCTGCATCGAAATTGCGAAAACGAATGGCCAGGTCAACAAACCATTGGGCCGGGCCAGCATGGCAATAGCGATAAATGATGCAACCAGCCACGCCGACCACGAACGCAGCGCTGCATAGATTGCCAAGGCCAAAAACAGTACTGTCAAAATCTGGCTGACGTACCAGCCTCGTCCACTAATGCCAACCCAAAGATGCGGGGTGCCAAACAAAAACACTACAACCAGCCAAAACATACCGTTCCTGGAAAGATTAATCCACTTGCGTTGGACCAGTTGTTTCAAAATTAATAGGACAAGCACTCCATTAATGGCGCTAAAAACCATGGATAGATAGCTTGTGCTGAAATTCTCAGCCCCAACCAAGTAGGCGATGGGCAAAAACAGAAATGCCGGTAACGGCGGCATCGGGACATACCATTTCCCATTAAACAAAGTCAGATCATGAGTATATGGGGGATTTTCTATATAAAGCTTCCCTTTTAATAACGCGCCCGCAAGCAAATCCCAATAAGAATATTTTGTTTTATTGACCCAACCTATCAAAGCAGCGATATGCGCATACAAGACAAAAACCACCAGGAACAAACTTACATAAGTTAGAATTTCATCCAATCGAGTCACAACCCGATTGTTATGCAACGTTTCTGCAGCAATGAGTCGCAATAGAACTATAAGAAGCAGGCTGGCAAAAAAAATCCAGCCCAGGAAACTGCCTAGGCGGGTACTAACCTGTTCCAGGAAGGAGAGGGGGCGGATAACAGGTGGTATTATCAACAATAAAAAAGCGCCAGATAAAATCAGGACAGCATACAATGCCATCATTACTATCGTCTGTTTGTCCAAAAAAAATCCAGTCACGTTTTTCTCAAGCTCTTTTTGCCAGGGACCCAAATTCATGGCCGCCAGGAGCATAGCCACAATATTAATCAGTAAGAGCCCTGCAAAAATGACGCCGATAAAAACTCGCGAGGCCGATAACCCAAGCATCAACTGGTTACCTGGTTCCGACCGAGGAAAAAGAAATAAGACCAATAAAATAACGCCCACGATGGCGCTAATACCCAAGAAAAGCGCCGTTATTTGTTTCTTTTTCATTTGGAAATTATCTAGAAGAGACATATATTTGCCTTTGTAAAACTTTGGAATGCGCCAGGCTCTGCTTGAATGGTAGCACAGTATTCTTTCAAGGAAAGCCAAGTTCACGAAGATTCTCTGTAACTGCTCACGCAAAAACTGGTAGGTGAAGGGAAGGCAAAACGGGCGTTCCCATCAAATTAATCGGAACATTTTTATGGAATTCTGTACCCAGTCCTTTGCTCTTTGAGGGCTGTAGTGAAAGATTATGGGATAACTTCCATCTCGCCCCAGCTTGGACCTGAGCGGGCTTCCGTTTCAAGGGGGATATCCAACTGATATGCGGATTCCATCACCTCTTTCACCGTTTTGACGGTTTTCTCCAGCTCCGCTTTCGGGACTTCCAGCACCAATTCATCGTGGACTTGCAAAAGCATCTGTGCGCTGAGCTTGGCTTTCTTCAACGCGGATGGGATTCGAAGCATGGCGATCTTCATGATGTCCGCGGCAGTGCCCTGGATCGGTGCGTTAATGGCTTCGCGTTCCTCGCGGTTTTTCAGCTGCGCATTTTGTTTACTCTGCAAAGCCGGGAAGTAGCGGCGGCGTCCCAAAAGCGTTTCAACGTAACCTTGTTTCGCAGCCAGTTCGCGAATTCCGTCCAGATATTTTTTGACGCCGGGGAATTGCTTGAAATAAGCTTTGACAAAATCTTCTGCCTCGGCCAGCGTGAGTTCGGTGGAGCGCATCAGGCCGAAAGAGGACATGCCGTAAATCAAACCGAAGTTAATAGCTTTGGCGTGACGTCGCATTTCTTTTGTGACATTTTCGAGTGGAATGTTATAAATCGCGGCGGCGGTCGTGGCGTGAATATCCTGTCCGGCGCGGAAGGCGGCCAACATGCCTTCGTCCTGTGCCATGTGCGCCACGATGCGTAGTTCGATCTGCGAATAATCAACAGATAACAATACGCTGCCGTTCGCGGCGATAAATCCATTTCGCACACGGCGGCCTTCTTCCGTGCGGATCGGAATGTTTTGTAGATTCGGATTCGACGAAGACAAACGTCCGGTCACCGCGCCGGTCTGGCTGTAGGATGTATGCACGCGGCCAGTCCTTGAATCCACCGCGGCTGGAAGCGCGTCCACATAAGTGGATTTGATCTTGGAAAGCTCGCGATGTTCGAGCACCATATCCACAACGGGATGTTTTCCGCTCAAAGCATCGAGCACATCTGCAGAAGTTGAGTAATGTCCGCTGGCGGTTTTCTTGCCCTTATCCGGCGGTTCAAGTCTTAGACGATTGAAGAGTACATCCGAAAGTTGTTGTGTGGAATTGATGTTGAACGGTTTGCCGACCGATTCAAAAACCTGTTTCTCTATCTCGGCCATGCGCCCGGTAAGTTCCGCGTTCAACTTTTTGAAGAAAGGCAAGTCCAAAAGCACGCCAGTCATTTCCATCTCGGCCAATACCGGGATGAGCGGCATTTCGATTTCGTCCATCAACTTTTGTCCGTGCACGCGCTCGACTTCCGCTTGCATGATGGGCAACAAGCGCAGCGTGTTTTCAGCATCGGCGGCCGCATACGG
>JAMDBC010000210.1:0-2128 GCA_023484185.1 Chloroflexota bacterium
TCTGCGAGAGCAACTGCATCCAGCGGCGTATTACCGGTACGGACGCGTTGAGTTGAAGGGTCAAAGTGTGACATCATGAGCGACGAAACTGTCAACATCGAAGGCGCAGTGTGTGCGCCGCCGCTTCCGCATAATGAGCAAATCGTGATGGGACACGGCGCGGGCGGACGCATGAGTCATCAGTTGATTCAGAAAGCCTTTTTGCCTGCGTTCCAGAATCCCGCTTTGCAGGCGGGAGATGACGCAGCGCTGGTCGAGCCTGGCTTGCGTCAAAAGTTGTCCATCAGCACGGACTCGCATGTGGTCTGGCCGTTGTTCTTCCCCGGAGGGGACATTGGCAAACTGGCCGTATGTGGCACGGTCAATGATGTGGCGATGCTGGGCGCAAAGCCGTTATATCTGACGGCGGGCTTTATTCTCGAAGAAGGTCTTCAAATGGACACGCTCCAGCGCGTGATCGAGTCCATGAGACAGGCTGCCGAGGAAGCAGGCGTGCAGATCGTGGCGGGCGATACCAAGGTTGTGCAAAAAGGCAAAGCGGATGGACTCTACATCACCACGGCGGGCGTGGGCGTGGTGCGCGATGGAGTCAGTGTCAGTGGTGCAGACGCCAAACCTGGCGACGCCGTTATTTTGTCCGGCACGATCGGTGATCACGGCATTGCAGTGCTTGGCGCGCGCGGCGAACTGGGATTCCAATCCAGCTTGCAAAGCGATGTGGCTCCGCTCAATCACTTGATTGAAGCCATGCTGGATGTGAGCAATAACATCCACGTGCTGCGCGATCCCACGCGCGGCGGACTGGCAACCACGCTCAACGAGATCGCTGCTCAATCCCAGGTCAATGTTGTGTTGAACGAACAGGCCATTCCCGTTCATCCCGAAGTCAACGCGGCGTGTGAGATGCTGGGCTTCGATCCCCTGTACGTGGCGAACGAAGGCAAACTGGTCGCGTTCGTGGCGCGAGAAGACGCGGAGAAAGTTCTTGCCGCCATGCAGAAGACCCGCTACGGCGAAGGGGCGGTCATCATCGGCGAAGTGACCGCCGAACCTAAAGGACGCGTCCTGCTCAAGACCGCGCTCGGCAGCACCCGTGTGGTGGATATGCTGGCAGGCGAGATGCTGCCGAGGATTTGTTGATTCCGAACAAATGGAGATTGACGACGGAGTTGCTGCCTGGGAGAAGTACGCAGTGAAAAGAAAACAAAGATCCTCTAGAATTAAACCAGAGTGCCATCCGAAAGGATGGCATTCGTGGGCGCTGTGGCTTCCCGAAGGTGCAGGTGAACTTCCTGCCTGTTACTTGAGGAGGGATGCCACAGCGCTGGGTTTGATACTACTATCCATGTTAGACATCACCTCCTCCTTTCATTAGGATGGCTTTGAGTTGTTGATCCGCCCTGAACAATACCGAGAGTATCACATAGCTTGAATTGGATGTCAATAGGCGTATTTATCTGCCATTAATTTGCAATGCCACTGTTTGAACACGAAAAAACATGATAGCCTTTGAGAGACTCCGAAAGCGCCACTCTGCTATCCTGCGGGAAATTTGTTGAGGAGATGATCGATGAAGAAAAACCCGAACCTGCTCTGGATCATTACCATTGCTCTTGGCTGGCTGTTTGATTTTCTCTTTTGGAAGAGACCCGCCGGAATCAACTTCACGATCTTTACCTTATTGTGTCTCGCGGGCGGCTTCTTCCTTTTGTGGAGGGATGAAAAGCACGCGGCACGCGGGACCCTGTGGCTGATTCCGCTCATCTTGTTTTTCGACGCTGTGACCTTTATCCGCGCTGAACCGCTGACGATTTTTCTGGCCGCAGTGTTCACACTCTTTCTGATGGCAGTCGTTGCCATGACCTACCTCGGCGGACGCTGGTTCATGTACAGCCTCTCGGATTATGTTTCCGGCTTTTTCAAATTAATAGCCAGCATGATGGCGAGGCCGTTGACTTTCAATGCTGAAATAAAACGCGAACAAGCCGAGAATGGGACGACTACGCCGAAACGAAATCTTTGGCCGGTGGTACGCGGCATCGTCATCTCATTGCCTGTGCTGGCAATCTTCGCCGCCCTGTTGGCCTCCGCCGACGCCATCTTCAGCCAGCAACTCGACGGGTAATCG
>JAMDBC010000210.1:2138-6506 GCA_023484185.1 Chloroflexota bacterium
CGACGTGTTCATAAAACTCTTCAAGCTGGAGACCTTGCCCGAATACATTTTCCGGTTTATCTACATTCTCATCGGCGCGTATTTGCTGGCTGGAGTCTTTCTCCACGCCGCCACACAAAGCAAGGACGAGAAACTGATTGGCGAAGATAAACCGCTGATTAGTCAACTGCTTGGCTTTACCGAGTCCGCGATTGTGCTGGGCAGTGTGACCGTTTTGTTTGCAGCCTTTGTCTTCATCCAGTTCCGATATTTCTTCGGTGGTCAGTCCAACATTCACATCGACGGCTACACCTACTCTGAATACGCACGGCGCGGATTTGGCGAGTTGGTGGCAGTCGCCTTCTTCAGCTTGCTCATGATCCTCGGACTGGGCGCGATTACCCGTCGAGAGAATGAAGCGCAGCGCCGTGCTTATTCTGGATTGAACGTCGCCATCGCCGTGTTAGTCATGGTTATGCTCGTGTCAGCTTATCAGCGCCTGAATCTCTATGAGGCCGCTTATGGCTTTTCCCGCCTGCGGACTTATACCCACGTGGCGCTCATCTGGATTGGACTTTTGCTTGGCGCAGTTGTTGTGTTGGAGATCCTGCGGCGTGAGCGTGTCTTTGCTTTTGCGATGTTGATCGCATCTTTAGGTTTTGCAGCTTCGTTGAGCGTGATGAACGTGGATGGTTTCATCGTGAAACAAAATGTAGCCCGTGCCATGCAAGGCGATGGATTGGATGTGCCGTATTTGGTTTCGCTTTCAAGCGATACAGTGCCTGTTTTGGTAGGTGAATTTAAAGATCAATCGTTGCCGGATTTGACTCATGATGCTGTTGGAGCAGTTTTGGTCTGCCGCCTACATTTTCCTTCAACCGATTTGGATAAAGATTGGCGCTCATTCACTTTATCCAAATGGATGGAGAAGAATGCGCTAAAAAGTATTCAGGATGATTTGAGCGGCTATCAGGTTACCAAGCCCGAGGGGCTTCTGCAAATGACCACTCCGGGTAACGTGTTCTATAAATGTTATCAAAATCAGTATTAAGATTAACCAAAAGTGCGCCGAAAGGCGCACTTCACTTTTATAATCTCAATCATAATAGGAGCTAATTATGCAAACTTATTCTTTTCGCTTGAAACCCGGACAGGATTTGTTCGATGAGATCGAATCTTTTGTGGCCGAGAAAAAAATCTCGGCAGGTTGTGTGCTTTCTTCAGTTGGAAGCTTGACTCACGCTACTTTGCGTCTCGCCAACCGCGAATTTTATACAGAATATGAAGGCCACTTCGAGATCGTTTCGTTGAATGGAACTGTCTCGACGAATGGTTCGCATTTGCATGTTTCAATTTCGGATGGCGACGGAAAAACCATCGGCGGGCATCTCGTGCCGGGCTGCAAGATTTATACAACAGCCGAGATGGTCATCGCTGGTTTTGATGATGTGGTTTACAAACGGGAATTTGCGGAAGATTCGGGGTATGAGGAGCTGACGATTTATAAATAGTAGGGGCGGATCGCGATCCGCCCCTACTATTTCTTCAACGCCGCTAAAAATTCTTCCTGGTTGCGGACAGTTTCCGTTAATCCCATCCGCTGGCCGAGGCGGGTGAGTTGCGGCGGGTCAACGTATGTTTGCGCCAGCACATCGCCCTTCCCCAAAACTTCGTTGGCCGGACCATCCAGCAAAATCTTTCCCTTGGAAAGCGCAACCACCCGTTCAAAATTCTCCGCGCAAAAATCAATATCGTGCGTGATCGTAATGACCGTTTTGCCGCGCTTCTTTAGTTCCGCCACAACGTGTGCAATGCGCCCCACACTCAACGCATCCTGCCCGGTGGTTGGTTCATCAAAAACAAGGATGTCCGTATCCATCGAAATGATAGAGGCCAGCGCAACCATCTTGCGCCAGGTGGGGGACAGGTCGTAAGGGTTGGTTCCGGTCTTGTCGCTTAATTTGGTCAGAGCCAGCGCGTCTTTTACAAGCGCGTCTATTTTTTCGGCAGAATAACCCAGATTGCGCGGCCCGAAGGCAACTTCAATACCGACATTGCTTGAGAACAATTGCTCATCGGGATTCTGGAAGACGTAACCAACGCGCGCCGCGAGTTTCGCCACTGCGACTTTCTTTGTGTCCCAATCACCGATCAGCACGCACCCGGAAGTGGGTTGCAACAACCCGTTCAGATGCTTGACGAGAGTTGTTTTCCCCGAACCGTTCTGCCCGACCATGGCGACTTGCTCGCCGGAATCGATGGTCATCGAAATGCCGCACAGGGCTTCCACCCCGCCGGGGTATGTGTAATGCAAATCCTTGATTTCGATTTTCATCGTTATCGCTCCCCTCTCTCTTTAAGAGAGGGTCGCGAA
The DNA here is from genome assembly GCA_023484185.1 of Chloroflexota bacterium. The sequence continues at coordinate 4,492 of JAMDBC010000210.1, forward strand.
GCAGGGGTGAGGTTAAATCCATCCACGGCTTCCTGCAACGTGACTGGCAGATGCAGATGCTTGGGCCACAGATCGTATTTCAAAGCTTCACGCGCAGTCGACGTATAACGCGAAATCCCGAAGCCATTTTCCGAAAGCAGACGCGACGTAAGCACATCGGCGGGCGTTCCCTGCAAAAGAATTCTTCCGTCTTTGAGAGCCACCACGCGGTCAGCGAACTCGGCGATCCATTCGATTTTGTGTTCGGCCATGATCACGGTCATACCGCGTGCGGCCATCTGGCGGATCACGCCAAAGACTTCGCGCGTGCCGATCGGGTCCATTTGCGAGGTCGGTTCGTCGAGGACGAGCAATTTCGGTTGCATGACCAGGATCGAGGTCAGCGCGACGCGTTGCTGTTGTCCGCCGGAAAGGGAATAGGGCGAACGGTCAGCCAAATCGCGGATGCCGGTCATGGTCAAGGCCTGATCGACGCGTTGATTCATTTCGTCGCGCGGCACGCCCTGATTTTCCAATCCAAACGCGATCTCTTCGAAGACGGTATATTTCGCGCCGCTGATCTGGTTGAACGGGTTCTGGAAAGCCAGCCCGACGTTTCGCACCCACTCGTTGAGGGCAGATGATTTCAAATCAACACCCGCAACTTCAACTTTGCCTTCCAGCTCGCCTTTGAAGAAATGCGGGATGAACCCAGCCAGCGTGTAACACAGCGTGGACTTGCCTGCGCCGTTCGGGCCGATGATGGCGACGAACTCGCCTTCCTTCACCTCCAAATTGATGTTGGAAAGGACGGGCGCTTCGGTGAGCGGATACTTATAGGTGACATTCTGAAGATTTACGATAGCCATATACGGGCCGCAATCACGGCAATGACGAGCAGGATGAGGAACCAGCGGAATATTTTATCGAAGCCGGTGTCCGGTATTTCCCGCAGGGATGTCTTGACCCTGGTGGATGTGAAGCCGCGCGCTTCGATGGCGATGGCGCGTTCTTCTACTTCGACCAGCGAACCGAACACCAGCGGCCCAACCAGCGGCACAAGCGCGCCGATGCGTTTGAGGTAACTGCCCTGTGTATCCAATCCCCGTGAACGCTGCGCGGCAATGATGGTCTGGGCTTTGGCTTGCATCTGTGGGATGATCTGGATGGTTGAAATAATGACGTATGCAAACTGGCTGGGCAGGCCGCGGCGGGTCAGGTCGCTCATCAAATCGCTGGGGTGGGTGGTGAGCAAAAGAATTGTAAATGAAGAAACCATCACGAAAATGCGTGAGGCGTTGGCAAAGGCAAAGGCCAAGCTCTCCGAAGTAATATCAAAGAACCAGAATTTGAAAATTGCTTTTGTGCCGATGGGCTGGAAAAAGGCTTGCATCAAAAAGAGAAATCCTGCCGCGGGCAGGATCAGGCGGAGTGCTGCGCTGAAATATTCGCGATGAACTTTTCCAAGAATGCTAAGAGGAATAATTGCAACTAGAAATAATATCTGAGGCGCCCAATACCAGGAGCTGAAAAAGGCAATGAAAATCAATCCGAAAGCCAGCGTTAGCTTGGTCAGCGGATTGAGGCGATGTAGGAAGCTATCGCGTTTGACGTAAAAAGAAAGTCGTTCGTGCATTTGTGATTGGCCTCCCTTCCCGTAAAGGAAGGGAGGCCTAGTTAATGATTATTGGGTGAGTATCTTGGTCAACACAAAAGCAGCAATCAAGACGAGCACTATCACGATGCCGATGGCGATGAGTACCTGCGTGCGGCCAGCGGTCTTATCGACCTCAACGTTCTCGGGGCGTGGAAAGCGCGCCAGGAAGCGAGTCGAAAGACCTTGGATGATTGCGAAGGCCAACAAGGAGGTCGAGATCTTGTCCACTGGTTCGACTAGGAAGTTGGTGCTGAAGACAGCCTGCACCACGCCTTGTCCCGTCTGGAGCAGATAAGCCGTGATGAATGAAGAACCGCTGGCTGTGATGCCGCCATAGATGTAGACTGCGATCGGCGTCGAAACGGTAGATCGGAAGAGC
>JAMDBC010000210.1:6516-6971 GCA_023484185.1 Chloroflexota bacterium
TTCACTCAGGAAGAAGTAAGCCGATGAACATGGCAACCGGCCACCAGGGCAGGGCATTCGGATCGATCAAGAGGCCCCAGATGGTGTTCGAGAGGGCGCCGGTTAACGCGCCGGCCCATGGACCACAAGTAACTGCCACCAGCACGGTGCCGATCGAATCCAAATAAATCGGCAGCTTGAGCAGGACGACGATCTCGCCCATGACCACGTTAATGGCAATGGCAACAACCATGAGCACCCACGTGATGGTACTGAAATCTTTCTTGATGCTTTCAATCAATTTCATGTTGCACGCTCCTTTTATAATTGGACGGTATTTTTTCAATAAAGCGGGGTGTGGGATGTTTTCTGCGGGCACCTCCTATGCTGAAATCGTTCTGCTTAACCTGCCAACACGTTCCATGAATAAATCGATAAAATCCTGCGCACGGACGCCCAGTGCGACCTTCATGTTG
>JAMDBC010000186.1 GCA_023484185.1 Chloroflexota bacterium
GTTGTGGGCGGGCTTCGCCCGCCCACAACATCCCACTTCCCCCTTCTTTTTGAGAAGATACCGATTTTCGTTGGAAGCAGTCAGTGTTCGGGCCATTGCTTTGCTGACCGCCGCGATGGGCGTGGTAAACGTCCTCTCGGCGGTCACGCCGTCTATGAAGGCGCGTCTGGTCTTGCTCGAGGAATATCTGCCTCTTCAAGTTGCACAGGGCGGGCATCTCACTTCGGCGCTGGCCGGGTTCGCTTTACTGCTGCTTGCGTCCAGCCTGTGGAGGCGCAAGCGCGTTGCTTGGTTTTTAACTGTTATGGTGCTGGCGATATCCATCGTTACACATATCATCAAAGGGCTGGATTATGAAGAGGCCACACTCGCTGTTGTTTTGCTGATTGCTCTGATCGTTTTCCGTTCGCACTTCCATGCTCGTTCAGATACCCCGTCCATTCGGCAGGGACTCCTGACCTTGTTGGCGGCCTTGGTCTTTACGCTGACTTATGGCGTCGTCGGCTTTTACCTGCTCGATGGGCATTTCCGCGTCAACTTCGGACTTTGGGCCGCGCTCCGTCAAAGCGTTGTGATGTTCACCCAGTTTTATGACCCCGGTCTCCAGCCCATCACTTCGTCCACTCGTTTCGGCCGCTATTTTGCGGACTCGATTTATATTGTCAGCGTGGTAACAGCCGGTTACGCGTTGCTCATGCTCATTCGTCCGGTGTTGATTCGTCATCGTGCCTCGCCGACCGAACGGGCGCGTGCCTGGGAAATCATCCAGACACACGGGCACACATCGCTAGCGCGCTTCACTCTGCTTGACGACAAATTGTTTTACTTTAGTCCCGGCGGGTCGGTGATCTCATACGTTGTCGAAGGACGCACCGCGTTGGTGCTTGGCGATCCGATCGGCCCCAATCGTGATTTGTCACATTGCATAGATGGCTTCAAATATTTTTGCTCGCTTAATGATTGGCTGCCGGTTTTTTACCAATGTCTGCCGGGCCATCTTAAGACATACAAGAAGGCTGGTTTTAGCGCGATCCAGATTGGGCAGGAAGGCATCGTTGACCTTTGTGGCTTCACGCTGGAAGGCGGCAAAATGAGGGGCATCCGCTCCTCGATCAATAAAATGAAGCGGCTGGGATACACAGCCGAGGTGCTCGATCCGCCGCATCCACCGTCGCTTTTGTCCGAACTGAATGATGTCAGCGATGAATGGCTTTCTGCCCGAAATACATCAGAGATGCGTTTTTCTGTCGGATGGTTTGATGCTGCCTATCTCAATACCTGTCCCATCCTGGTCGTTCGTAATTGTGAGGGGGTGATCGATGCCTTCGCCAATATCATTCTTGAATTTCGAGCGGATGAAGTGACCGCCGATATGATGCGTCACCGTTCGACTGCCGAGAAAGGCCAGATGGATTTTCTGTTTGTTTCCCTGTTCGAGTGGGCGCGCGCTCAACAATATGCCCGATTCAATTTTGGACTCAGCGCGCTCTCCGGTATTGGGGAACAACCGGAAGATCCTGCTATTGAACGCGCTTTGCGTTTTGTGTTTGGGCACGTGAATCAATTTTATAACTTCAAAGGTTTGCATGGCTACAAAGATAAATTCGACCCGGTCTGGTCGCCGCGCTATCTTGTTTATCCAACTGCGAATCTTCCTGCCGCTGCAACTGCTTTGATCCACGCCAACACCGGTAACGATTTTCTTGGCGGTTATCTCGGTCATCCCAAATAGCGAAACATTCTATTCAAATTCTTATCTCCATACCTTGACACCAATTCCTCTAATATGATATAAACGGCGAAACCTAAAAACTGAATAGCTTAATCAGCACTCTTATCCAGAGAGGCGGAGGGACCGGCCCTTTGATGCCTCGGCAACCTGACGAAAGTCAAGGTGCCAATTCCGGCAGAACTATTTTCTGGGAGATGAGAGGGCCATGTTGTTTAATTATCAAAAGCCCCTTCATTTTCCGAAGGAGCTTTTTTGATATCTTTTCAAAAAGAAGGGGGAAGTGGGGTGTTTTGGGCGGGCGAAGCCCGCCCAAAACACCCCACACCTCGCTTTATTGAAAAGATACCTTTTTTGTTTTGTCTGGTGGAGTGTCATGCTGAATGCTCCACACTTTTTAAATTGCAGCCGAAAGTTGTGTGTAGCATTCAGGGTGGCGCTACCCAATAAAATCGTTCCAACCAAAGGAGAGAAAGTTATGGCTACTAAAGATCGTAAATTCGGTTTCAGCACTCGTCAACTGCACGCGGGTTATTCTCCCGATCCGACCACTGGAAGCCGGGCGGTGCCTCTATATCAGACGACCAGCTACCAGTTCCGCAATACGGAACATGCCGCGAATTTGTTCGCGCTCAAAGAGTTGGGAAATATTTATACCCGTATTATGAATCCAACTACTGGCGTTTTAGAGCAGCGTCTCGCTGATCTTGAAGGCGGAGTGGGGGGGCTGGCTGCCAGTTCCGGTCATGCCGCTCAGACGATGGTCGTGCTGACGCTGTGCGGCGCTGGCGATCATATCGTCAGCAGCAGCCGCTTGTATGGCGGCACGTATAACCAATTCAGTTATACCTTTCCGCGCCTCGGGATCGATGTCACGTTTGTAGATCCGTCCGATCCAAAGAATTTCGAGAAGGCCATTCGTCCAAATACAAAAGTCATCTATGGCGAGACGTTGGGAAATCCTGACATCTCAGTATTTCCATTTGAAGAAGTATCGGCGATTGCCAAAAAGCATAATATTCCGCTCGTGATCGATAATACCTTTGCCACTCCATACCTGTTCCGGCCTTTTGAATATGGCGCGAATATCATTACGCACAGCACGACCAAATTCCTTGGCGGCCATGGAACTACCATCGGCGGCGCAATCGTGGACGGCGGTAATTTCGATTGGACCAGCGGCCGCTTCGATAACTTCACCACGCCTGATCCTTCGTATCACGGTTTGGTTTATGCTGATCTGCTTGACGCTGGTTTGCCGCCCTTTATTATCAAAGCCCGTGTACAGGTCCTGCGCGATATCGGCGCTTCCCAGGCCCCGTTCAATAGTTGGCAGACGATCCAGGGGATCGAAACGCTCAGCCTGCGCATGGATCGTCACGTTCAAAACGCCCAGGCAGTTGCCGAGTATCTTGAGAAACATCCGAAGGTAAGTTGGGTCAAATATCCCGGCCTGAAAAGTCATCCTGACTATGAGCGCGCAAAAAAATATTTTCCAAAGGGTCCAGGCGCGATCCTCGGGTTTGGGATCAAAGGCGGCGCGGAAGCGGGCAAAAAATTTATCGAGAGTCTACAGCTTTTCAGTCATCTTGCCAACGTCGGCGATGCCAAGAGTCTGGCTATTCATCCAGCCACAACCACGCACAGCCAATTGAGCGCCGAGCAACAGGCCAGCGCAGGCGTCAGCCCGGACTTCATCCGCCTGAGTATCGGCATCGAAGATATTGAAGACATTTTGTGGGACCTCAATCAGGCCCTCACCGCGTAATCTTTACAGTCAAAGGGATGATGAAATACGAACGACATCATCATCCCTTTAGGAGTTTCCATGCCTGTCAAAATTCCAAACACTCTGCCTGCCCGCGCTATTCTTGAAAATGAGAATGTTTTTGTGATGGGGGAGGAACGTGCCTATCATCAAGACATTCGCCCTTTGCGAGTCGCCATTCTAAATTTGATGCCAACCAAGACCGCCACCGAAACGCAGCTTCTGCGGCTGCTCGGCAACTCATCGCTTCAAGTGGACGTAACCCTTTTGCATACTGTTACGCACGAATCGAAAAATACTGATGCCGAGCATCTGTTAAATCACTACGATACTTTTGAAGAAATCCGCAAAGAAAAATTCGACGGCTTGATCATCACCGGCGCGCCGGTTGAGCAAATGGATTTTGATGAAGTGGATTATTGGCCCGAACTTTGCGACATCATGGGCTGGGCCGAAACAAACGTGTACTCCACTTTTCACATCTGCTGGGGCGCGCAAGCGGGACTTTATCATCGCTACGGCATTCCAAAATATTTCCTGCCTGCCAAGATGTTCGGCGTCTTCGAGCATCGCACGCTCATTCCGACCGAGAAGCTGCTACGCGGCTTCGACGACGTTTTTCTCGCCCCTCATTCCCGCCATACCGAAATCCGCCGCTCAGATCTGGAGAAGATCCCCGATCTCCAAATCCTGGCCGAATCGGATGATGCCGGAATTTACATGGTCGGCTCGAAAGATGGGCGTCGTATTTATATTACCGGTCATTCCGAGTATGATCCGCTCACGCTCAAAGCCGAGTATGACCGCGATGTAAGCAAGGGCCTGCCGATCAATGTCCCATGCAACTACTTTCCCAACGATGATCCGTCCACGCTACCGCTGGTGCGCTGGCGCGGACATGCCAGCCTGTTATATGCAAACTGGCTGAACTATTATGTGTATCAGGTTACACCGTTTGATTTTCAAGATATTCCGCGGCATGGGACGCATACAGATTTCTAAAATAAAGAAGCTCAACTAGAAAGTTGAGCTTCCTGAGATTTATCGATTTGCTTTTTATGTAAGTCTATGATTGTACCGGTTCGTATTTCTTCACATCCTCAATGGCCTTCTTTTCATTCAGGAAGGGCAGGATGATCAAGCCCATTACAAAGAGGAAGATCAAGGACAGAATAGCCGGACGCAGGTTTCCAAAGGCTTGATTGACAATGGCAAACAAGGCAGGGCCGATCCACGAGGTGCCTTTATCGCTGACTTCGTAAAAGGAGTAGTATTCCGCCTCCTTGCCATTCGGAATCATCTGAGCAAAAAGACTGCGACTGATGGCCTGTGAGCCGCCGAGGACGAGGGCGATGACCACACCCAATAGCATAAACTCTGTGGCGCGGTTATCACCCTTCATGCCAAAGTATGCATAAATAACCACGCCTGCCCAAATGACCAGACTGATGATAATGGATCGCTTGGCTCCAACCCAACCAGCCAGCCGTCCCCAAAAGAGCGCTCCGAAGAAGGCTACGAACTGGATCAACAGAATTACTTCCGTTAATGTGCTGGTGCTCAACTCAAGTCCGCCGCGGATAAGCGGTGCCGCCGCAAACGTGGACGACATTGCAATTACGGTCTGAATGCCGTCATTATAAAGAAAGTAGGCAAATAAATATTTTAGTGTCTCAGGGAAGTTTCGAACCTCCTTGATGGTTTTACCAAGTTGTCTGAAGCCCACACTGAAATATGTCTCGTTAGACGGAAGGGGACGACGCGCATGGCGCGGGCGCAGGCGTGCCCACGTTAGAAAAGACCAGCTCAGCCACCAGATACCCGCGGATGCCAGGTTGATGCGGATGGCGAGTCCGGTGGGAATGCCAATCTTATCGTGGAGTAAAAACAGGGCCAGATTCAAGGCCAGTAAGATGCCATCGCCGAGGTAGCCCATTGCCCATCCGAAAGAAGAGACACGGTCGCGTTGATCCTCGCTGGCAATATCCGGCAGGTAGGCGTTGTAAAAAATAATCGATGCGCCGAAAGCCAAATTGGCTGCGATGAAAAGCAGTCCGCCCATCCACCATATAGGGCCGGTAATAAAGAACATCAGAATGGTTGCTGCCGCACCGATGGTCGCAAAGACCTGCATCATTTGTTTTCTCAAATGAGAATAATCCGCAATGGCTCCCAGGATCGGAAGAAAGAACACCTGGAGCAGGACTGAGATTGAAATACAGTATCCCATAAACGAATCGGGGGCAACGGGAATGCCGAAAAGATTGGCCAACAAAGGAGGGTGAATGGCGCCGTTCCAGTCCACGCCGTTCTTGATCAGGAAATCCGCCTTGGCTGCATCTGCTGCCAGGCTGGCAACATAAGGCGCCAGGAACACGGTTCCAACCGTGGTGCTAAAGGCAGAGTTTGCCCAGTCATACATTGCCCACCCGAAAATTTCTCGTTTGTCGTTCATCATTGCTTTCTCTTGCAACATTTCGCCTCCATAGTGCTTCTGGATACATGAAAAACACACAGCTTGCAGGTAAGTTTCGATGGATTATAAGAGAAAATTTGCCCAGAGGCTAAAATTGGTCGTATTCGATCCTCCCATTCCCCATCTTCACTTTTTTGGCAATTATATAAAAATCCTTGACGTGCATGGGTTTACTTCATATAATGTCTGGTCGCTGTCCTGCTAGGGTGAGGCAGGTGTAATTGTTTTAATCAGCAGCAGGCACAAGGTCAGGAGAGAAACGAATGGCGTCAACTTTGCCCCGTAAGAACTATGCACGTATCCCGGTTAAGCTCGATCTTCCAAATTTAATAGATATTCAACTCGATTCATTTGAACGACTCAAGAAAGAAGGCCTTGGCGACCTCTTTCACGAGGTATCGCCGATTGAGTCTTATAACAAGGGGATGAAATTGTTCTTCCCCAGCCGCGGTCCCGAATCGAAGCAGTGGGGGCTGAAATACTGGTTCGGCGATCCAAAGCATTCCATTGAAGAATGCGTTGAGCGCGATCTGACTTATTCAAGCCCGCTGTATGTTTCAGTATTGCTGGCTGGTACCGACGTACCCGAACCGATCAAGCAGGATATCTTCCTCGGCGATTTCCCTGAGATGACGGATAAAGGCACGTTCATTATCAATGGAACGGAACGCGTGGTTGTTTCGCAATTGATCCGCTCCCCAGGCGTGTATTTTGAAGCGCCTTCGGACCGCGCCACTGGTCGTCCTTTGGCCATGGCTAAGCTTATTCCCGATCGCGGCGCGTGGATGGAGTTCGAGACCCGCAAGAGCGATTATATTATTTTGAAATTTAACCGCAAGCGTACAGTGCCGATCACGGTCTTTCTGCGTGCGCTGGCCGCTGTAAGCGATGAAGTAAAAGATTCGCCGCTCAAAACCGGCAGTGACGAGGATATCCTATCCATTTTTCAGGATGTGGATACGTGCATA
>JAMDBC010000066.1 GCA_023484185.1 Chloroflexota bacterium
ACTATCCGCTACGTTGATTTCAACTACCTTGCCAATAACCGCCTCTTGGCTGTCTCGCAGTTCAAGGTCAACGTGCCTGGGACGCAGAAGCACATCATTCCCGATGTCGTCCTGTTCGTCAACGGCTTGCCGCTGGTGGTGGTCGAGTGCAAGTCGCCCGCCGTTGCTGATCCGCTTGGCGAAGCCATCACACAACTCCAACGCTACGCCAATCAACGCGGCATGATCGAGGGGAACGAAAAATTATTCTGGTACAACCAGTTCCGCGTCGCCACCTTCCGCCAGAAGTGTTGTTACGCTTCCATCACGGGCGAGTACGATGATTTCGTCGAGTGGAAAGACCCCTATCCATTCGCCCTGACCGACATCGAAACCGAGGGCGGCGAGGTGGTCAACAGCCAGCAGTTGTTGGCACAGGGCGTGTTGTCACGCGGGAATCTATTGGACATCCTGCACAGCTACATCGTCTTTGCCGAGGACAGCAAAGGGAATCCCATCAAACTCGTGCCGCGCTATCAGCAGTATCGCACGTCGCGCAAGATCGTGGAACGGCTCAAGAGTAAGCCAACCAATGCGGAGCGCGGCGGGATCGTCTGGCACACGCAAGGCTCGGGTAAGTCCCTGACGATGATGTTCACGGTCAGGGCAATGTATCACGACTCCCGCCTGAACAACTACAAGGTCGTCCTTATCACCGACCGCACCGATCTCGAAAAACAACTGGGCGATACCTCCAGGGCGGTCGGCTACGAAATCAAGAAGGCCACCTCCATCGCCAAATTGAAGGGACACCTTCAAACGAAAACGCCCGACATCGTGATGGGCATGATCCACAAATTCCAGGACGATCAGTGGACGCAGTCCTTCCCGCAATTGAACGACTCCCCCGACATCCTCGTGATGATTGATGAGGCGCATCGTTCCCAGTACAAATTGCTGGGCGCGAACTTGCAGGTCGCATTGCCCAACGCCACGCGCATTGCCTTCACTGGCACACCCGTCGAACGCACCGAGACCACCTTCGGCGAATATATTGACAAGTATTCCATGCGCGAGTCGCTGGAGGATGGCGTCACGGTGCAGATTGTTTACGAAGGCCGCACACACAAGGGCGAGGTCCGCGACAAGGCGGCGATGAATCAACGCTTCGAGGATGTCTTCAACCAGGTTGGACAGGACGAACGCCGTCTCATTCTCGACCGATATACCTGGCGCGCCTATCTGGAGGCGGAGGAGGTCATCCGCGACAAAGCCGCCGACATGCTGGATCACTACCTCGCTTACGTCTTCCCCAACCGCTTCAAAGCCCAGGTGGTAGCGGCCACGCGTTTGGCGGCCGTCCGCTACAAGTCCGCGCTCGAAGCGGCGCTCAAGCAGCGGCTCGAAGCCCTGGTCAGCGCGAACGGCAAGCCCGAAGATATCGAACTGCTCCGCAGGATGAAAGTCGAGGTGGTCATCTCTGGAACGGGCAACGATGAGTCGGTCTTCAAACCCTTCACCGATGATGACGTTCACGAAAAGGTCATCAAGAGTTTCAAACTGCCTTTCGATAAAGTCAGCGACGATGGGACGCGCGGCGATGTCGGTATCATCGTTGTTCAGAATATGTTGATCACGGGTTTCGACGCGCCCGTCGAACAGGTGATGTATCTGGATAACGTCATCAAGGAGCATAACCTTCTGCAAGCCATCGCCCGCGTCAACCGCGTGGCGCACAACAAATCCTGCGGTTACGTTGTAGATTACGTTGGCGTTGCCCGCCATCTGCGCCAGGCATTGGCGGTTTACGATGAAAAGGACATTGACGAAATCCTCGAGGTCGTCCAAACGAATGCGGCGGATATTGACACGCTGAAATACCTGCACGGTCAGGTCAAGAACTTCTTCCAGCAATACGGTCTCGAGGGCATGGCCGACACCGATGCCTGCGTGGATGTTCTAGCCGACCAGGAAGTCCGCGACGATTTTCTCGCCTTGCGCCGATCCTTCAACAAAGCGATTGACCGCGTCCTGCCTGACCCCGAAGCGCTGCGCTTCGTCCCTGACCTCAAACTGATAGCGTGGATCAGCGAATCCGCCCGCAACCGTTACCGCGACGACAAACTGAGCATTCGCGATGCCAGCCGCAAAATCCGCGAGATCGTGGATGAGTTCCTCGTCTCCAAAGGTGTTGACCCGAAAATTCCGCCGCTCGAAATCTTCTCGGACGAATTCAAGGCCAGGGTCAGCGCGAACAAGAGTCCCAAGGCGAAAGCCGAGGAGATCACCCACGCCATCCGTCAGCATATCAACGAAAACTACGAGACCGACCCTGAACTCTACGACCGCCTCGGCGAAAAACTGGAACGTGTGCTAGCCGAATATCGCGACAACTGGGATCGGCTGGCGAAAGAGTTGGAAGAGGTCCTCGATGCGCTCAAGAAAGGCCGCCAAAGCGAAAACAACTACGGCTTCGATCATCGGAAGGAACTTCCCTTCTTAGCCCTCCTGAAACGCGAGTTGTATGGCAACGAAGATATTGCTGGATTATCCGATGAGGAACGCGAGCAGTTGATCTCATGCACGGGCGATATTCTGGAGATCATCCGCCGCGAGACCAACCAGCCTGATTTCTGGAACAACTACACCGCCCAGAAACGACTAAAAGCCTACATCCTCAACCATCTGCTTACCACCTATCGCAACAACCGCGACTTTATTCGAAACCGCAACCAGGTCGCTGAGAAGATTCTCGAACTCGCCAACTACAATCGCCTCGCCTGACATGATCCAGATTGACCAACTTATCCGCACGAAACGCAAATCCATCGCCCTCATCGTTCAGAGAGATGGCAGTCTCATCGTGCGCGCGCCCCTGCGAGCAAGTGAAAAACAAATTCAGGCGTTTGTTACAAAAAAAGCAGGCTGGATTCAATCCAAGCAGAATCTGGTCAAATCTGTTTATCCGCCTTTTGTGCCCAGGGAGTACGTGAACGGTGAGGGATTCTGGTATCTGGGAAAAATCCATAAACTGGAGATTGTTGAAACTCAAAGACCCGCCGTATACCTGAATGGAAACTTCCGCCTTGCCCAAAAAGCATTGAGCCGAGCCGAGGGTGCCTTTGTCAAATGGTACAAGGCGCAAGCACACCAGTTCATTACTGAGCGCGTCCAATGGTACGCGGCAAAACATGGGCTTCAATACAAACAGATCAAAATCACATCGGCGCAAACGCGCTGGGGATCATACAATACCCGCGGCACCCTCAGTTTCTCCTGGCGCCTGGTCATGGCGCCCGTCCCTGTGATTGACTATGTGGTCGTCCATGAGTTGGTGCATGGTCAGGAAAACAACCACTCGAAGAGATTCTGGACAAAACTGCAACTCATCATCCCCGATTACAAGCAACGAATCGAGTGGCTGGAGAAGAACGGGCATTTATTGAGTTTGAGGTAGACAATACGCTTTGTTAAAGTGGCTTCCAGCGCATCATTGGGTTTGGCGTTTCGTGAGGGATTGGGGAGAGGTCTAGAAACAATCATCAAATCATCAACGTACCTATCAGGCCTTTGAAAGGATTACTTTTATGGAAAATCAATTGCATAGTATTGCCCATGCTTTACAAGAAACACTGGAGGCGAGTCTTCGAGCGAGTAGTAGCGCTCATGTCCATCCAGTGTCAAAAGGTGACGCGACAGAAGAAAATTGGCTAAAAATGCTGCAAAACCATTTGCCCAGACGTTACGAAGCATCAAAGGCTTTTGTCATGGATTCAATGGGTGGCATAAGCAACCAAATAGATATAGTAGTTTATGACAGGCAATATACACCTGTCTTATATAATCAGGATCGTCAGCCTTTTATTCCTGCTGAAAGCGTCTATGCTGTCTTTGAAGTAAAACCGAGCCTCAATCGTGAACATGTTATTTACGCTGGTGAAAAGGTCGCTTCTGTTCGGAAATTGCTACGAACCAGCACAGAAATCACTCACGCAGGAGGAAAATTTGAACCGCGCCCATTATTCCCAATCTTGGGCGGTATTTTGACCTATGACAGTGAGTGGAAGCCTGGTCTTGGCGATTCCCTTTTGCGCGCGCTCGACGAACTTGCAGTTGAACAAAAATTAGACATTGGTTGCACCATCACAGAAGGCGCGTTTGAGGTGGAGTACGTTAGTGGAAAAACGCTATTAGCGAAAAGCGATTCCCCCCTTTCGCTTGTAGATTTTTTCTTTCGATTGCTTGCAAAACTTCAAAATTTAGGAACTGTATCCGCGATTGATTACAAACAATATATCAACGCGATTGGCCGTGACAATGCCTAAATCGGCGACTTGTCAACACTATGCGGCGCTTCTTCGCCAATCCATTCCCCTGTTGCCCGCCAGACCTCATAACAATATAACCATTCTGCCGTCCACACAACAAGAGTTCGGGCTAGTAGACTCACTCCACGCCAAGGATGATCTTGTGGAAAGTATAAGCACAGAGACCCATCAGGATAAATGTGTTTTCGGTTTGGGCGTATTGCAGGTGAAATTACCTCAACTTTTGGCGCAATATATTCCTGGTAACTTATCTTTATTTGGTATTCAGGTGATTGCATTGTCGGCTTCAATTTACCGAGCCAATAGTTGCCTCTCTTGAAAAACCGAAAATTCGGGAAAGATATTTGCATTATCTGTTTCTGAACAACTAGAGAAACATGATGATTGTTTCTAGGAATTGACATTATTCTCCAAAATAGCGGTGTTTAGGAGATTCCCAAGTCTTTTCCGACATTGGTTTCTGCCCAGAAACATTTCCTGTCTGTGATACGAAGACGGTTTGTCTGCCAATAATTGCTTTCAAGGCTTCATCCACGGTTGTCGGGAAGTATTCTTCGCCTTCATCTTCATTGAAAACTTTTCGCCAAAGTTCTATTGCTTTAGCTTCGTCTTCCGTTGCTAGTGCCCGCGCTGCCCAATTTTTCGACTCCTCGATCCGACGCATAAAGGTCTCAAACTCCGATCTTGTCCAAGACTTGGCTACGTTGTTGCCTAACATTGGATCTTTGACAACTGGCACAGCGCCACCCATTTCAAAAGCGCCGACGTAATCTTCGTAAACAGAAACAAGCAGGCTGTGGAACAACTCTCCATAGGACGAGTCTTCGATCTTGAGTTTTTTGGCGTCGGCGTGTTTGTATACCATACATTCCAACCAGTAGCTTTTTGGCCTACGATATTTCATCTGAACATCACGCCAATGTTAGGCAACAACGTAGCCAAGTCTTCGTATCACAGACAGGAAATGTTTGAACATTTTAATTAGAGGTACTATTTTCCCTTGTTGATCTTGATTAAGGTCGCTAAGGCTTTTGTTGTAACCAAGGGGATTGGATAAAATCCACTTTGATAGATCTCTATCAGGAACATCTACTGGTTCTGGTTTGTCACCTTCATAAATGGCAGGAACAATATCCATATCAAACTCTTCGTTGTCAATTGTGACGTGGACTAAAACTGATCTCCGTTGCCGTATTAAGCTGAGTTCTGCATCAACTTTCCCGTTCTCATCCCCGAGTGCTTTTGGTAATCCATCAAGCGCATTCACTAATGTGTTGATGGTAGCGTGTGCGCTATCTTCTTTCTCCTTGTATTTTGGATCAACGAACAAAAGAATATCGACATCCTTAATTTGCTTGACGGCTGTTTCCCGAGCATACGAGCCAGACAGTCGTGTATGAGGTGCAACCGTGATGATTTCTTCACTTTCTTTCAGGAAGTCCCGAATTTTTGTTGGCAACTCAGTTGCTAAAGATACACGATCTTCTTTGGGTTGAATTCGTGTGAGTAAAGTCAAAAAGTGATCGCGCAAGCTGTTCATGTCTCTTTTCCTTTCTTGGCTTTAAGCGCAAGGACAAAATCCTAATAACATGATCGCATCGGCAATATACCACAAAACGAAATAACTGGAATATATGTTCTAACAAATTTCTTACACGTATAAGATGGCGTCTTAAAACAAAAAGCCCCTGATTTTCAACGGATCAGGGGCTTGCAGTTTAGATAAACCGATACTTCGTTAGGTATTGTTGCAACCGCTCATGGGGAATCACTCTCCCACTCGGATTTTCCTTCCAACTTCCATCCTCCAGCGGCTCGTACGCCAGCGGCATTTTCTTTGGCAACAACAACCCGCATTGAAACGGCTGGCGTGTTTCAAAGGAACGCCGACATTCCTCCTTTCGCTTGCGATAGATCTCCTTTTTGCTCAACGGCTTGACAGGTGGCTCACCTGGGAAGAGCAAGGACTGTCCGCCACTCATTCCAACGCTTGGATAAGCCCTGCCAGAACTTCGCCGCACCCTGGGAAGAACCTTCCTTCAGAGGGTTGCGGTCACTCCAGCGCACTTCGACCCCATCCCTCGCGCAATGCTGGCAGGAGATTTCAGCGCACGTCCGCATTTTTTGCATCGTGGGTTTCCTTCCATGATGATCCTCCTTTCAAGAATACACCAGTCCAGACGATACGCCTGGACTGGTGTCGCTTCCCCGCATTCTTCATATGCTATTACGGCTGTAGAATGCGGGGCTTTAGAACAGGGACGCCTGGTTCTGCGTCGCCTGCTTGGTTCGAGGACGATTGGCAGCCGGTCGGTTACCTGCCACACCTTTCTGTGCCACCCAATCCGCCCACGAAACCACCTTGGGCAAATCGGGGACAGGCAGCGCCGCGCTCGGAGCCGTCGGACAGCCCATCGGCGAATTGGAGACGGCAACTTCATCTGCAAACAGGGATTGCAGGTCGGGCAGGTCCGCAGACTCCAATGCTTCTCGCGCCAGTTTCATCAGGATGTCGCTGTCATCTTCCTGGACG
>JAMDBC010000016.1 GCA_023484185.1 Chloroflexota bacterium
AAACCAACAACATAACCGGCGTGAAGAAATGTGCCACGAAGATCAGATAGACGTTATGACATACGATAAAACAATGGCCGGCATCGTGATGAAGCGCGCCGCCGGGCGCGCCCGTTATTTTGTCCAAGATGTCGGCGACCGGCGGTTTCGCGCCGCAGACGCGCATGGGATTCACATCTGGCGATCAGTGGGAGCCAGCCATTGCAGCGGATCGTTTCGGGCATGCTTATATTCTTTATCCGCAATACAACGGCGTACCGGGGTGTCCGGCTTGTTACAGTCCAACGATGATCCTGCAAACCAGCAGTGATCATGGGTTGACATGGGGTTTCCCAACCATCATGTATCCGGCCGGCGATACGACCGGGCAATGGGACGCGCAGATTGTCGTTGATCCTGTAGATGGTAAAACCTTCTATGCATCTTGGTTGCAGAACGGCAAAAGCAGTATCGAGGTCGCGAAGTCAGCAGATTATAGCGTGACATGGACTTTCGTTCTGGCAGACTCGACCAATGCTGGTGTCGATAAACCAATCCTTGCGGTGCGCGGACAGGATGTTTATGTTGTATATAACCATTCACAGACCGTGCTGGCTGCGGCTTCACACGATGGCGGCGTGACATTCATAGAGGTGAAGGTAAATCAGAGTGCCAAATTGGGCTGGTCGCTGGCGGGCGGCGGAACTATCACACCCGATGGATCGGTATATTTTTCGTGGGCTGGGTATACTCAGAACGGCGGCGCAAAGGGGCTGGTTAATTTGTATATAAGTAAATCGAGCGATGGCGGCAAGACCTGGACAGCCACCTTGCTCGACGTCTCGGGAGCCCGGCCGGATTGTTCATCCATGAGTTGTGGATGGGCTTTCCTTGGTGCGCAAATGACGATGACATCCGATGCGACGGGTGCGCTCTATGCTCTCTGGAATTCAGGTACAACTGCCAGTGGGCCGAAGCGGATCTATCTGGCAAAATCTACAGATGGAGGTAACACGCGGTCCGCCAAACAGGATGTCTTGACCGCTGCACGGGGAGTGGAACATGCTTTTCCCGCAATTACCGCGACCGGTTCTGGCGACGTTCGAATCGCGTGGATGGATACTCGCGCTGCCTCCTCAGGCGCGATAGATCGTTGGAACGTTTACTATCGCAAATCGACCGACGGTGGCAATACCTGGTCGTCTGAAACCGATCTCTCCACCTACGTTAACGGATTTACTTATATCTTCACAGATGGTTTCCGCTTCCCGTTCGGCGATTATTTCGAGATGGATATCGACGAGCGAGGTACAACACATGTGGTGTGAAGCGAGGGTTACAATTACGACACGCCCGGCTCAATCTGGTATAGTCAGGGAAAATAGAGTTTCAGGTTTGAAGGTTGAAAGTAAGAAGGCGAAAAAAGCCCGGCTCGTTACAAATAGAGTCGGGCTTTTTCATGAGCTTTTTTTGACGATGATTCTAGTTGACCTCTTGCATCTGTCAATCATAATTCTGCAAGCAGACGTTAGCCTTGCTTTGGGATAAGTCCAAAGGGAACGTCTGCTAGACAGATACCAAAAATATCCCGCTCCAGCAATATGCCAAAACCACGCGCCCGCCTTATTGGCGGGCGCGTACGAATGTGAAAATGTGACATTGTCAAATTGAAGAGTGGTTAGGATCGCCGGAGATTCTGGTTAGCTCTTTTTCTTTCGTACACTATATTTACCACGTTCTTCGGCGACTTGCAGGCGCATACGCAGGTAGCGTAAGGCATCCTCTTTGTCTTCCCCTTCCAATTGCTGAAGGATATAGATGCCTTCCTCGGTGAGTGGATCGGCTTTAGCCTTGGGAGGCAACAGACCTGCGGCGCGGAAGACCACTTCGGACGGCAGCTTCAAAGCGCGGGCAATTGCTTCAAGAGATTCAGGAGAGGGCCTCCTTTCTCTGTTCAATATACGGCTGATAATCCCTTTATCTATTCCCGCTTTTCTGGCTAGCTCGGCAGGGCTCATGTTCCTGCTTTCTAATTGAGCGCCTAACCATTCGGAGAGATCGGTAGTTGCCATGTGGCAACATCTTAGCACGCCGGAAGGTGCTGCGGAACATCTTGTGGTTGCTGATTGACAACCCCTTTGTATTTCTGTATACTCTGTATGCCTTGAGGTTTCTGCAAGGCAACATAGTGGAGTTTGCAACCTGCCAAATTGGCTGCCAGCGGGGACTCGGGCTTATGTAATGACTGCGGCGAGTTGTTCAGAACGTTTGGCGTTCACATGCCACGAACATTAAGTGGACGTCTCCGCGGACAACGTTTCCCTATCCAAAGCTGGTAAAGATATTCAGAGGTGTCTGATGAGTATCCCGATTATCGTTGTTGTTGCCGTCTTGGTTCTTGCGGCTGTGGTCGGCATGGCAATTGTGTGGTGGCAGAGGAAGAAGAGGATGCCTCAATGTGCGTGCTTTGAGCTTATTGGCGATAACCCCAACTGCCCAATCGCCGACCATCGAATACAGTGCATGTCTAATAACGGGTCTGTAGCCAATCGTGGCCGAATTTGAGCGAGAATTAATACACTGAGAAGAAGGAACGAGTTTGCGGGTTGGCTGCAGGGATCGCTGGGGTGATTGAGGCGGAGGGCGAAATTGCTCATTGCTCGGCACGGATCTCCAGCCCAACTGTAGACTGACCGCAGGCCTCCTTGTATTGCCAATTATATATTGATGTGACCTGTGGTCACGAGTAGCGTGTCTGATCGATCTAGTGCCAGAATGCGGGAAAGAAGGTTCTGATCAATATATCAATGATGAGTGCAAGCACAAAGTAATTGCTGAACACGCGGTTATGGACGAAGCACACGGTTGAGAACCAGCGCGGCCAGATCGAATATCCAGCGGGCGGTTCGCTGGGCCGCGGCTTTGACATGCGCTGGATGGCGATCTGTGCGGGTTTGATGGCCATGAAAACCAACAATATAACCGGTGTGAAGAAATGTGTCACGAAGATCAGATAGAGCGTTATGACATACGATAGAACAATGGCCGGCATCGTGATGAAGCGCGCCGCCGGTTCTCTGACGATGACTGGCAATGTTCGGACCTTCTTAACCTTATCTTCCTTCAGTTTGTCGGTGTGTTTACCCAGATTAATGGTGACCACATTCAAACCAGCCGGGATGCTGGCGAGAATGACCGCCCAATTCCATAGACTGGTCAGCACGAAATACACGCCCCCGATCATCATAGGTCCCCAAATGATGAAGATGGACAACTCGCCAATGCCGATGTACTTGAGAGGGTAGGTATAGAACAACAGAATGAAAGCGCCGATTGCAAAGAATCAGACGGCAATGGGAGCAAAGTTTGTATAAAACAAGGCATACACGCTTGCAAGCGTAGCCAGCAATCCGCTGACGCCGAACCAGAGCAGGTGAGTGCGCTGGTTCCAGAAGCCCTGCGCCAGCGGGTGGACTCCGTATTGGGTGCGGAAGTAATTATCCTTGTCGATGCCGCGGCTGAAATCTGTGTAATCGTTGATCAGATTGTTTGTGCCGTGTGCGATGAAGAGTCCCAGTGTGAGAATAACCCACATCATAAAATCAAACGGTTTGTTGTTTGCGTGTAAATATTGCCAGGCGAATAGCCCGCCAATCAGGCCGGAATATAGCGTGATTGTTCCAACTGCAGACCGCGTGGCAATAAACCACTTGGATAAGACATCCAGTGCGTCCCATTCTTTTTTATCTTTCATCTTGATAAGTTGTGAAAGTGATTTACGCCACATGGCGAAGGTGGTGTTCATGGTCTCTCCTAAGTAGATTTTCACGAAGTTATACCCTTAAAAAGGCAAAAGGTTATCTATTCTAGGACCTGAATATACTAGAAAAATATGATAAATATTGACTTTTCCCTCTGACCCTGCTATAATGCCGCGATCTCGATATTTCACGCCCAAAAGGCGTTTTTGCAGGAGTAATCATGTCGGAATTAGTTATTAAGAATCTCCATGTCAGCATTGGGGACAAGGAAATTCTCAAAGGTCTTGATCTCACAATCAAACAAGGCAAAATTCACGCCATCATGGGGCCGAATGGCACGGGCAAGTCCACCTTGGCCTACACACTGATGGGGCACCCGAATTATACGGTTACCCAAGGCGAAGTTCATTTCAAAGGCAAGAACATTCTTGAGCTGGAACCAGACGAACGTTCCCGCGAGGGAATTTTTCTGGCGTTCCAATATCCGGTTGCTATTCCTGGTGTGACCGTTGCCAACTTTTTACGCACCGCGCTCAATGCCCGTCGTCGCGCCGTCAATCCCGAAGATAAGGGCATGCCCATCCCTGAGTTCCGCAAGATGCTCAAGGAGAAGATGGAATTGCTCAAGATGGATCAGGCGTTCGCTGGTCGCTATTTGAACGATGGATTTTCTGGCGGCGAGAAGAAGCGAGCTGAGATCTTGCAGATGGCCGCCCTCAGACCGGAAATCGCTATTTTGGACGAGACCGATTCAGGTCTGGATATCGATGCGCTGCGCATCGTCGCGGAGGGCGTCAACGCTCTTTCTGGACCCGAACTCGGCGTGCTCGTCATCACGCATTATCAGCGCCTGTTGAATTACATCAAACCGCAGTTCGTCCACATCATGCTCGATGGGCGCATCGTTGAATCTGGCGGCCCTGATCTGGCATTGCATCTCGAAGAGCAGGGCTACGATTGGGTTCGTGAGAAGTATGAGGAAGTCGCCTAACAGAGGCGATACTCGATAATTCGAAAATCGATTCTCGAATATCAAATCTCGAATTATCGAATGTAACTTTATTGGAGTTCCCATGACTGAAGATTCCAAGATACTTGATGATATTGGTGAATACAAATACGGTTTCCATGACCGTGATGATAATTATGTTTTCAAATCCCAGCGCGGACTTTCGCGCGAGGTGGTTGAAAATATTTCGCGCATGAAGAACGAGCCGCAATGGATGCTTGAATTCCGCCTCAAGGCGCTCGAACATTATCTGACTCGCCCCATGCCAAATTGGGGACCTGACATCTCGAACCTTGACCTTGACAATATTTTTTATTACGTCAAGCCGACCGAGAAAAGCGAAAAATCTTGGGACGATGTCCCGGACGATATCAAAAACACGTTCGACAAATTGGGCATCCCCGAAGCCGAGCGGAAATTTTTGGCAGGTGTTGGCGCGCAATACGAATCCGAAATGGTGTATCACTCCATTTTGGAACATCTCGAAAAGCAGGGCGTGATCTTCCTTTCCATCGAGGATGGCCTGAAACAATATCCCGATCTGTTCAAGGAATATTTCGGCACAGTCATCCCGATCGAAGATAATAAATTTGCCGCGTTGAACTCAGCCGTTTGGTCAGGCGGATCATTCGTCTATGTGCCGAAAAGCGTCAAAGTGGATTTACCGTTGCAGGCTTACTTCCGTCTCAACACCGCCAACGTCGGACAGTTCGAGCGCACGCTCATTATTGTTGATGAAGGCGCGTCGGTGCATTATGTCGAGGGTTGCTTCCTGGAGGGCGCGCAAGTCCGTACTCGAAACGGCGAGAAGTCTATTGAGCAAATTAGCATTGGCGACGAGGTGTTGACGCATCAAGGTCGTTATCGCCGCGTGTATCATACGCAAAAACGTTCATATCATGGCAAGGTGTATAACATCCGCTTTTATGGAGACAGCGGACGTGAGTTAAATATTACCGGCGAACATCCTTTATTGGTTGTTCGCCGCCAGAAACAAAACGAGCGCAACAAGGAATTTCAATTGACTTGGGCGCGTGCCGACAGCGTCCAGGAAGGCGATTATCTGGTTGTGCCAGTGCCTCAACCTGTGATGGAACCTGCCTTCGCTCATAGTGTGACCATTCCTTTGGGGCGTGGCCGCCACGCTCCTGTCGAGCGCGAAGTCAATCTGCCTTACGAACCAGATTTCTTCCGCCTGCTCGGTTACTATTTTGCGGAAGGTCATGTGGATAACGAGCATTACTTGTCATTGTCTTTCCATGTTGAGGAGACCGAGTATCTTGCAGACGCTAAATCCCTCATGGAAAGATATTTTGGCAAGTCGCCTGTCGAAAATACGCCGCGTCAAAACGGGCAGACCCTCGTGCTTTCCTCGACTGAAATTGCGCGCACTTTTGCCCGCGAGTTTGGTTCAAATGTTTATGAAAAACATATCCCCGAATGGGTGACCGGCGCTGATCCTGCCTTGCTCTTAGAATTAATTAATGGCATGTGGCGCGGTGATGGAAGTTACGACCCGAAGAAGAACATGTTCCGATATAACACAGTATCTGCGGATTTAGCTTACGCTTTCCGTGATGCTTGCTTGCGGCTGGGAGTGGCGGCTTCTGTGAACAAGCAGGAGCGTATCCTGCCTCGCAAGGATATTTATGCGGTCGTGATTGCATCGCCGTTCAATCCAAAATTTGGAGAAATTGTCGGCGTGAATGCGCCCGCAGGCGACCTCAGCGGCTCTCCATTTGCCCTCGATGAAAATTTCCTTTATGTTCCGATCAAGGAAATTGAAGTTGACGAACAGGAAACCGAAGTCTACAACTTCTCTGTGGAAGAAGATGAGTCATATGTCGCGGAAGGCGTAGTCTCGCATAACTGCACGGCCCCCCAATACACGTCGAACTCATTCCACTCCGGCGTGATCGAGATTATTGTCAAGAAGGGCGCCCGCTCACGTTATTCCACGATTCAAAACTGGTCAACCAACGTGTTTAACCTCGTCACACAACGCGCCTGGTTCCATTAA
>JAMDBC010000102.1:0-2624 GCA_023484185.1 Chloroflexota bacterium
GCCTGATACAGAAGATGAATGGCAGATGTTCCGATGGAATCCCGATGCCTGTGTCGCTCACAACTACATGGATTTGCCGGCCTTCCTGAAATGCCAATAAATTTACCGTACCATGTTCAGTATATTTTATGGCGTTGTCAAGCAGGTTGACAAACAGTCGAATGAGCATGTCCATGTCGCCGATAATTGGGAGTCTGGAAACTAAATCGGTGGTCAAGACCAGCCCCTTAGCCTGGGCCAAGGGACGAAGCGAATCGGCTACATCTGAAAGCAAAACAGAAAGGTCGAATGCCTCAGGATGAAGCGTCGATCCACCTTCATCACGAGCTAACCTTAACAGATCTTCAACCAGATCTCGCATTCGACTGGTTTCATCCGCCAGATCGTCCAGCGCCTGACGATACTCTGCTGTGGGGCGCTCCCCTTCTCGGACGACAGACAAAATTGTCTGCATGGCAGCCAGAGGTGTGCGTAGTTCATGTGAGGCATCGGCGGTAAACTGGCGCTCGCGCTTGAAGCCGCTTTCGAGGCGGCCAAGCATTTTGTTAAGGGTTGCGGCAAGACGGCTGACTTCATCTTCTGTATCAGGCAGGGCTAATCTGGCTGAAAGATCTTCACTGGAAATACTCTCCGCAGTACGCGTGATGTTATCTATCGGAGCCAGCGCGCGAGCCGCAAGAAAATAACCGCTGAAACCGGCCAGGATGGAAAGCGATCCACCGCCAAGCAGGAGCGCCAGCAGTAAGTTGTCCAGTGTGTCGCCTACCGAGCCGAGGCTCTGCATGGCCTCTACCCAACCTGCAATCTTTCCATTATCCAGAACGGGCAAAACATAAACTCGCAGCGCATCGGATTTGCCGGGAATATATTGTTGGAGAAATTTCCCCTGGGAATCAGACATGCCTACAGGCGCGGGGGATTTTTGGTACGGCCCCGCCGCCTGTAATATGACGCCGTCATGTGATAATACAATCAACGTCAGGCCGCCTTCACCAGAAGCTTGAAAGCCGCTTTCATCGGGCGTGATGGGTTCGGATACAAGGATTTGCCCATTGTTTACATTCAATGTGGCGGCGGTTTGTGCGGCGCTGAGAGACAGGGAATTGTCAACGGCTGTATGCAGACTAATGCTGAGGTTGATATAAACAAATATTCCGAAAGCTGCCAGGATGAACAGGAGCAGGCCGGTAGTCCAGATGGCGAAGCGGGTACGCAGGCTCTTAATCCGCCTCATCTAAGGTCAGGCGATAGCCTGCTCCGCGTACCGTATGGATCAGTTTCACGTCGAAGGCATCGTCGATCTTGCGGCGCAGGTTGCGGATGTACACATCCACGATATTCGATTGGTTGAAGGTATCATAGTTCCACACATGCTCTGCGATCATGGTGCGGGTGAGCACGCGTTCCGGCTCGCGCATTAAACACTCGAGTACTGCATATTCTTTCGATGCAAGTTCAATCGCGTGGCCGCCGCGTTTCACCTGCCGGGTGCTGGTGTCAAGGGTCAGGTCGGCAAATTCCATAATGGTCGATTTTGGCATTTCGCCTGTGCGGCGACTGATGGCGCGCAAACGGGCAAGCAATTCTTTGATGGCGAAAGGTTTGACCAGATAATCATCCGCGCCTGCATCCAATCCTGCCACGCGGTCATCAATCGAATCGCGGGCTGTAAGCATGAGCACAGGCGTGCGATTCTTCTGGCGCCGCAATTCGCGGCAAACAGTGAGACCGTCCAGTTCGGGAAGCAAAATATCGAGAACAATGACATCATAAGGCGCGGCCTCGGCCCAATCCAGGGCCTCCTGTCCGGTATAAGCCGCGTCCACGGCATAGCCCGATTCTTCCAGTCCGCGCTTGACGTAGGCTGAGATTTTTCTTTCATCTTCGACGATCAGCACGCGCATAAGAATTTCTCCGCCCACATTGTAGCGGAGAAAGATGAAGTTTGGATGAAGTCTGCTCATCGGGGAATGTTTTAATTTCTATCCACATGCTATACTTATTCATGGAAAAGACAATCCATGATCAACCTAACTCAATTTAATCGCATCGCGCGTGCCTTGCCCATCCTCCAACAAACGGACGCAGGATTTATGCGCGAATTTCAGCAAGCCGCAACATTGGCGCGCATCCCGGCGGGTAAGGATGTGTTCGTTGAAGGCGATCGGGTTCAGGCCATTGCACTTTTAATTTCCGGAGTTGTGCGCGTTTACAAGGTCGGCGCAACCGGGCGCGAGATCACGCTCTATCGTTTCGGCCTGGGCGAAAGCTGCATTCTTACCGCCAACGCCATTCTCAGCAAACAATCTTTTCCCGCCATCGCCACCGTGGAAAAAGATGCGGAAGCGGTATTAATTCCTTCCGATATTTTTCGGGACTGGGTCAATCGCTACGATCTTTGGCGCGGATTCGTTTTCGATCTACTCTCACAACGTCTTTCAAATGTGATGGCAATCGTGGACGAGGTGGCCTTCCGCCGCATGGATGTTAGAGTCGCATCTTTAATCGGGACCCGTTGCCGGGTCCAGAACCCGATGCGCATCACCCATCAGGAGATCGCGGCTGAATTGGGCAGTTCGCGCGAGGTCATCAGCCGCATCCTCGAAGATTTCGCCGCGCGTGGA
>JAMDBC010000102.1:2634-6776 GCA_023484185.1 Chloroflexota bacterium
CATGCAAATTATGTGACTTTGTCACAGACAGGATCAGTCCAATCTCTTATACTGGGGACAAGATAATCAAACCCAAAGGAGATTAAAAATGAACCCGTTTGTTTCTTTCATGGCTTCGACCGCTGGCCGCATTACCCGCGTGGTGGCTGGCATCGTGTTGATGGCTTGGGGCCTGATGGGCCTGACCGGCGCCACTGGCATCGTCGTGGCTGTTATCGGCGCGGTACCCTTGCTGGCAGGCTTGTTTGACTTCTGCGTCTTCGCCCCACTGTTCGGCGCCCCGTTGAGCGGCCCAAAGATCCGCGCTGGCAAGTAATAATAAGTGCATCAAGCAAAGACCCGTTCGCAGTGAACGAGTCTTTTGTGTTACAGCTGTTATCGAAAATCATAAATTCCAGTTTTGAATGGCCATTTACTTTTGCACCTGGAACAATGAAGATGATCTTTCTTCCCGGCCAAAGACGAGCCGCTGGATTTTGAGTCGCTGGCGTCCTGTTCCGCCATGTGACGGGCGAGCGTCAGTATTTTGGAAAACCACTAAACACGAAGGGCATGAAGTACACCAAGAGGGGGGATTCACGATTTTGTGCCCTTTTTTCCTTCGTGACCTTCGCGAAGCACCCTGTGGGTTGTGTACTTTGTGCTTGGAAAGTTGTTCTCCCAAATTTTGACGCCCACCCTCATGTGACTTTACCGAAGACAAAATCGGTTTAATCTCTTATACTGGGGACAAGTTAACCGATATGAGGAGATAACCCATGAATAAATATCGCTGGTTCTTTGGTTTGACTGTATTGGTAATGATCTCGCTCGCTTGCTCTCTGTTTAACAAGCCCGTGAGCACAAACGGAGGCGGAGGGGCCGGCAGCGGCCCAAATGAAAGCCCGACAGCCGGTTCCAGCGGCGGAAGTGATAACGGGAAAAACACCAAATTCCCGATGCCGGATAATGTCAGCAACTTTACCGACACGGGCAATGGCTCGATCAACTTTCAGACTAACATGAGTCTCAAGGACACCATTCAGTTTTATCGCGACGCGTTTACAAAAGAAGGCCTCACCGAGCGGACTGCCAACACGGCCATCACTGATACTACCTTTAGCTTGGTGTTCGATGGCGACCCAAGCGGTCAAGCCATCGTTGTGCAAGGTGTTGACCTTGGCAACGGCAAAACCAATGTTAATATTCGCTATGAAAATGTATAGCGATCAGCCATATACCTAATGCCGGTCTTCCACCTGCTTTTGCGTTTGAATAATCGGCTCGTCGTATATAATGTTTGAAATTTCAAAATAAAAGGAGAAGATGTCATGAACAATAAAAAGATGATCGGCATCACGTTGTTGGTGGTCGGCATTGTTGCGCTGGTCGTAGGGCTTTTTGCTGACTCGTTGGGGATCGGGGCCGTTTCTGGTTTTGGCTACAAACAGATCATAGCCCTGGTCGTAGGTGTGGTCTTTGCCATTGCCGGATTCGTGATGACGACCAGAAAATAACCAATCTCAATTTAATGCCAAAGGATACCCTTCAGTTCAATATTGAAGGGAATCTTGGTTTTACGGCTGACCGTGCAATAAAATTGGTCCCCTATACTGTTGCTTTCCATTACGTTTTGCTCTTAGCCCGTCAGTGGAATTTTTTTGTTCACAGGTGTAATCGCCGTATTCCCCCTGGTCGGCGATTTTTGTGTTGATAATAAAAAGCGTCGCAAGTAGCGTCGCCTTTTGGAAGCTATTCGCTCTTTTCGCTTTTAGCGGCCTTCTCGGTCTTTGCACTCTTTTCAGCCGGCTTGTTTTCTTCTTTATCCTGCTTCTGCGCAGATTTTGCTGGGCCGCTGCCGGAGGGAGACTTGTGGTCAGTGGCATAGAAGCCGGAACCTTTGAAGATGATTTTGGTTGGAGTGATAACTTTCTTGAGCGCCTTCTCGCGGCATTCCGGGCAGGTCTTCAAGGGGGCATCGTTGAAGGATTGATGACGTTCGAACTGCACTCCGCACGATTCGCAACGATACGTATAAATTGGCATGGACTCTTCCTTCTTTCCTTACTAACTAAACAGCAGGGCGGATTATAGCGCGACCGCCACCGTATGTATAGTCTTGGATGCGGCATGTTATAATTTTCTAACGTTTGATATTAAACTGGAAGGTACTTATGCTCAAAATCGAGGTCGTTTATTGTGCTATCTGACACTATACAGACCGGGCCGTTGGCTTGGTAAGTGAATTGCTCAAGAATTATGAGCACGTGATCGAAAGCGTGGCACTCATTCCATCGGACGGTGGCCGCTTCGAGATCAGCGCGAACGGAAAGTTGATCTATTCCAAGCTCGAGACCAAACGTCATGCTGCGGCAGGCGAGGTGTTGGGTCTCATTCATCAAATGGTGGAAGGATAACAAGTCGAATGGCAAAAAAGGGACGTGTTTTTTCCGGCGCCCGCCCGACGGGGCGCCAGCATCTCGGCAATTATTTGGGAGCGATCCAGAATTATGTGGCACTGCAGGATGATTATGAGTGCGTCTATTGCATTGTGGACATTCATGCGCTGACCACAGTGGAAGATACGCTTAATCTAAAGCAGAATACTTACGAGATGGCGCTCGACTGGCTGGCCGCAGGCATCCGCCCGCAGGAGACGATCATGTTCATCCAGTCGCATGTGCCCGAAGTGATGGAACTGCACACGCTTCTGTCCATGGTTACGCCGCTGGGCAAACTGACCGACCTGCCGACTTTCAAAGAGAAGATTCGCCAACAGCCTGAAAACATAAACTATGGTTTGGTTGGTTACCCGGTGTTGATGACGGCGGACATCGTGCTCTATAAAACAGATGTGGTGCCGGTTGGCATCGATCAGGCTCCGCACATCGAGTTTGCGCGCGAGATCGTGCGCTCGTTCAATTATCGCTTTAAAACCAATGCGCTGATCGAACCGCAGATGAAGAACACCAAGATCCTCAAGGTGCTCGGTATCGACGGCAAAGAGAAGATGGGTAAGAGTCTCAATAATCATATCGAGTTGGCGGCTACCCCCGAGGAGACCACCAGACGCGTGCGCGAAATGGTCACGGACCCGGCGCGCATCAAACGCACCGACCCGGGCAATCCCGATGTGTGCAACGTCTTCACCATGCACAAGATTATCTCGCCGCAGGATGAAGTCGACATGATCGACGTTGAATGCCGCCGCGCGGGCATCGGTTGTGTGGATTGTAAAATGCGTTTTGCTGCCAACCTGAACAAAAGCCTTGAACCGTTTCGCACCAAACGCGCCGAACTCGACGTCAAGCCGGATCTCGTTCAGGACGTTTTGAACGACGGCGCCAAACGGGCGCGCGCCATCGCCCAGCAGACGATGACTGAAGTGCCACATAATTCTGGATCGCTGTGAGGCCATTCAACTCCCATAAAATTTTTGTAGGGGCACTGCGACGCAGTGCCCCTACTATATCAATCATGCGCGTTTTAGTTCAGCGAGTCTCCAGAGCCAGCGTTACAGTTGATGGACAGGTCATTTCCAAAATTGGAAAAGGTTTGTTGATCTTATTGGGCATCGGTCATGGCGATGGGGAGGAACAGGCGGCCTTCCTGGCCGAGAAAGTTGCCAACCTGCGCATCTTTGAAGACGAGCAGGGCAAAACAAATTTGTCCGTGCTGGATGTAAAGGGCGAAGCCATTGTCGTTTCGCAGTTCACGCTGTATGCTGATGCGCGCAAAGGCCGCCGTCCGTCGTTCACCGATGCGGCGCTGCCTGAAGTCGCCGCGCCGCTGGTGAAGCGCTTCGTCGAATTGCTGAGAAGCCACGGCGTCCCAACTCGGACCGGAAAATTTGGCGAGCACATGGAAGTGGAAATCCATAACGACGGGCCGGTAACCATCTGGCTGGAAAAATAAATGGTTCAAATATTCCAGAGGATTATTACATGACATTTTCCATACTTGTTGAAAAGCTTTATGCTCGTACGATGGGACTGGCTTCACGCTGGTATTGGATAACGTTGTTAGGCGGCCTGATACTCATTACACTGATTATTGGAGTTAATATCCCGGATGGTTCGGGAGGGTATCAGCTATTGTCCCAAAATCCATTTGTGACTCGTTATGATCTTGGCGCCACAAATTACTATCAGGAGGATATTCTT
>JAMDBC010000022.1 GCA_023484185.1 Chloroflexota bacterium
AAGCGGATATAGGAATCCTGACTACGATGCCGCATGTAACGCGGCGCGCTCGTCCTTGCCGAGCGAAAAAAGTTATACCGACTCATATCATCAGGCGCAGGCCATCTTCGCCAGCGAGCTGCCATCCATTCCGCTTTACTATCGTCTCAAAGTTGCCGCTGCGCGTCCCGACCTCTGTCATTTTGGTCTCGACTCCAGCGCTAATCCGCTTTGGAATATCGAAGCCTTCGATATGGGGGCAGCTTGCAAATAATTAAAAAAAATATGTCATTGCGAGGAGAGCGTTCGCCTGCCCTGCGTTCTTCAGGGTCTCGACGACACTTGCACCTGGCGCAAGTGCAGGTGAGCAATCTCCCTGCTGTTGTGAAAGATGTCTTTGCGGGAAAGCTCCCTTCGCAACAACATGGACTTGTTTTATTTGCCCTCGTTGGTCTCTGTGCGATTCTGCTCGCTTCATGTGCCGGACCCTCAACGGCTCCCGCTTCAACGGCCCTTCCCAACTCCACAGCGACTCCGGTTCCCCACGCGCCCGAAATCCGCTTTGCCTTGATCGGCACTGTGACCGACGTCAACGTTTGGGCTTTGTTCGACGCCAAAGGTTATTCCTACAATAACTATGCCCTGCGCAACGAATACTGGCCGCGCTTGTATCGCCTTTCGATTCCCGACCGTCAGTTCGAACCGATGGCAGCCAGCGCCATGCCTTCGTCCGTTCAACAGGAAGGAAATTTTTATACCGCAACCGTCCCTCTTCGATCTGATCTAAAGTGGACAGATGGCAATCCATTCACAGCAGATGATGTTGAGTTTACAGTGAACACGGCCCTATCTTTCCAGCTTGGATTTGACTGGCACGATTTTTACAATCCGGATTATCTCGACCATGCCCAGGCGGTAGATCCGCACACCGTTAAATTCTTTTTCAAGAAACAGCCGAATGTCGGTTTATGGCAGTATGGCGTATTGCAGGGACCGATTGCGCAGAAAGCATATTGGTCGTCGAAGGTTGCCGCGTCGATTGCGTTGTTGCCATCGGGCAGTGTTCTTTCGGAAATCGAAAATCTAAAGTCAAGCGCGGCTGATCTTCAACAAAAAGTGGATGCTCTTAACCTTTCTGTCGCAACGACGGTTACGAGCGATGAAGCAAAACAGATACGAACTGCTTTGACTCAACAGCAAGGCAGCCTGGATCAAGCAAACAATAACCTTGCCAAAGCCCAATCCGATTTTGATTCAGTCATGAACGCTGCGCGAGATTTATTGTATGCGTTGGATAATAAGAATGAACCAACACTTGGAAATTGGCTTCCCGCCGGTCAGCAAAACGGCGTTTGGATAAATACTGTAAATCCTTTGTACCCATTCGGCGAGCCGCATTTTGATCGGGCAACTTATCGCCTCTTTACAAATGAAAATAATGCAGTTAATGCACTGCGGAATGGGAACGTAGATTCCGTTCTCAATGAAAATGGCATATCCATAAAGAACGAACAGGATCTTCAAAAAGATGTATCATTCAAAATTGCTTTTAATGCAAATTATGGTGTTCGATTCTTGGTAATAAATCCAACTCGCCCTGCATTGACGGATAGTGCTTTTCATCAGGCGCTGGATTGCGTTTTGGACCGGGCAAGCATTGTTCGCGCATTGATCGCTGTTCCTCTTGAATCGTTTATTCAGGAAGGTGCAAAACCATGGTATGACTCTCAATTGTTGGTTGGGTGTGCTGGACAGGCCGGTTCGCAACGCCTGGAACAAGCAGCAGCGATTCTTAAGTCGGCGGGTTATACATGGCAAAAAGAGCCAACTGATTCTGAAGCTGGTCTGGGGTTAATGTTACCCGGCGGGAAAATTTTCCCGACAGTTACTTTGCTAGCTCCATCAAAAATTGAAGATAGCCAGCGCGCAACAGCAGCAGAATATGTTGAGAGATATGCAAATTTGCTTGGCATTGCGCTGACAGTGAAGTACGTTAACTCTGATGAAATCAATTACGCTGTCTTCAGCAGTGGTCAATATGACATGGCTCTGCTCGGCTGGCGCGTGAGCAAATACCCGGGATATTTGTGCGATTGGTTCGGGGACGGGAATTCGTTCCATTATGACGGGAGCCGCTTGAAGTCGGCGTGCAAGGCGTTGAATTCGACCAGCGATCTGGAATCCGCGCGCAAACAGGTCTTTCAAATCCAGTCTATTCTGTCAAAAGATCTGCCGTTTATCCCGTTATATTCAACTGTGACGTATGACGCGTACCGTAATATTTCGTATCCATTCTCGAATGTGCTGGGCGGTTTGAGCGGAATTTATGGCGCTCCTGCCCTTGCAATTCCTGCGCCACAATAATAAAACTTTGCTATAATCAGCCACAATCCGAAAATAGGAGTTCGCCGTGGCGAAGACTGATCAGAAACCTTTGCTGGAAGTAAAAAAACTTAAGACACATTTCTTTACTGAGGATGGCGTCGTTCATGCCGTGGACGGTGTGGACTTCGTCATCTATCCTGGTGAGATTTTGGGATTGGTGGGCGAGTCGGGATGCGGCAAAAGCGTCACGTCGCTTTCGATCATGCGCCTCGTTTCATTGCCGGGTAAAGTGCTGGAAGGCGAAATCCTGTTGGATGGCACCGACCTGTTGAAACTGCCTGAAGAGGAAATGATGAAGGTGCGCGGCAACCGCATTTCAATGATCTTTCAGCAGCCGCAGACCGCGCTCAACCCGGTGTTTAGAGTGGGCGATCAAATTGCCGAGGTGTTGAGCATCCACCAGGATTTTGGGAAAGAGGCCGGACACAAACGCGCCGTGGAATTGCTGAAGATGGTTGGCATTCCCGAAGCGGAGCGCCGCGCGCAGGCTTTCCCGCATGAACTTTCGGGCGGCATGGCTCAGCGTGTGATGATCGCGATGGGGCTGGCGTGTGTGCCCGAGCTTTTGATCGCAGATGAACCAACCACCGCGCTGGATGTGACCATTCAAGCGCAGATATTGGACTTGATGCTGGGTATGCGCGAGAAGATGGGCACATCGGTGCTGCTCATCACGCATGATCTGGGCGTGATCGCGGAGATGGCCGAGCGCGTGGCTGTGATGTACGCGGGCGAGATCGTGGAGCAGGCCGAAGTGACCGAACTTTTCGATTACCCGCTCCATCCATATACGCAGGGACTGATCGGTTCGATCCCGGTGCTGGGCAAGATCAAAGAACGTTTGGATGTCATCCCCGGTTCTGTGCCAAATTTGATCGACCCTGCGCCTGGATGCCGTTTTGCGCCGCGGTGTATGGCGCGCGTCAAACATGGCTTGACTATCTGTACGCAGGCCGATCCTGATCTGGCCGAAGTCAAGCCCGGACATTTTGTCCGTTGCTGGTTGTATCAAAATGCGGAAGGCCATCGTGCCCCGCTTAAAGTACGTTAACCATATTACGGGAGCATTTGATGAGTGATCATACCGCTAACCAACCAAAAACAGATCTTGTGCAAGTGCAGGGCCTGAAAAAATATTTTCCTGTGCGGGCGGGCATCATGCAGCGCGTGGTGGCGCACGTTCAAGCTGTGGACGATGTCAGTTTCGTTGTTCGAAAGGGCGAGACGCTCGGCATGGTGGGCGAATCGGGCTGCGGCAAAACGACCATCGGGCGCACGATGCTGCGCCTGATCGAACCGACAGCCGGATCGGTGATCTATGACGGCAGGGATGTCTTCAAACTGAAGAGCGGCGAGTTGAAAGCCGTGCGCCGTGATTTGCAGATCATCTTCCAGGACCCCTTCGCTTCCCTTGATCCGCGCGTGCCGATCGGCGAGTCCGTCATGGAAGGGCTGCACATTCATAACATCGGCGCTCCCAAGGAGCGCGCGGATGTCATGATGGATATGCTCAAGAGGGTGGGGCTGGAGCATTATCATGCCCGCCGCTATCCGCATGAGTTTTCCGGCGGCCAGCGTCAGCGCATTGGGATTGCGCGCGCGCTGGCTTTGCGCCCTAAATTCATCGTCTGCGATGAGCCGGTCTCGGCCCTGGATGTATCCATTCAATCGCAGGTGCTTAATATTCTCAAAGACTTGCAGTCCGAATTCGGATTAACGTACTTATTCATCGCTCATAACTTGAGCGTGGTTGAACATATTTCCGACCGTGTGGCGGTGATGTATTTGGGCAAGATGGTCGAGCTGGCCGACCGCGATGAGATCTATCGCGATCCCAAACACCCGTACACGCAGGCGCTCATGTCGGCCATTCCCGTTCCGGATCCGAAATTGAAGCGCAGCCGCACAATCCTGAAGGGCGATGTGCCCAGCCCACTTCATCCGCCGAGCGGCTGCCGTTTCCATCCGCGTTGTCCCATTGCTGTTGAAATGTGCTCGCAAAAAGAGCCGGAATTCCGCGAGATCAAACCGGATCATTGGGTGGCCTGCTGGCTGGCAGGGTAACCAAAAAGGAAAATATGGGGCACGGTATTCTGCTTGTTGACGATCAGCGCGATATTGTTCGCCTTTTGCATTCCACGCTCGATACGCTGAAGAACAGCGAGCTCGAAATTTTCGAGTCACCGTCTGGCGAGGAAGCCATGCTGGAGGCCAGCCGCCGCAAGATCGACCTGCTGGTTTCCGATTACCTTTTGCCCGGCATGACCGGCATCGAATTGATGCACAAGGTACGCGCCAAAAACCCGGATGTCAAAGTGATTTTGATCTCAGGCATGACGGACCGCAAAGCGCGCGATGAAATGCTCAATGCGGGTGCAGTAGCCCTCTTTGACAAGCCTATTCCCCTGGCCGATTTTTTGGATGCTGTCGAGCGTAACCTCGGACTTGTCCGCACGATCTTTCCTCCCGAATCGGATGTCAAAAGTGAAGCGCGTCGTTCCCGGATCTCGGACCTGCTCGCCAATTTCAGGCAGGACATCAAGGCCCAGGCTGTTTTCCTGCTTAATGACCGCGGCATGGTCATGGCGCGCGCCGGGGATTTGCGTGACAGCAGCATGGAAGTTTCCCTGCTCTCGGCGCTCTCGGCTATTTTTGCTGCCGGGTTGAAGATTTCCAAGTTTAATCGCCAGGAGATGCTCGACCAACAATTTGTTTTCACTGGCGGGGATCATGATCTACTTCTTATCCCAATTGATGCAACCTATTCTTTATTACTAGCTGGAAATGGAATTACGAGCCGCGAAGTTCTGCTCGATACTCTGGATGCGATGAGGGCCCTAAGAAAAGGAGTGGACAAGTCACTGCGTTCGATGGGTGTGACCGCCGAACTCAAGGAACCCAAACCTGCGCCGACCGCTCCGAAAAAACGCAAGACCGGCGAACTTCCCGCCAACCCCCCTGCTCCTGAAATGGAAGCTTTACTAAAAAGCGCCAAGAAAAAAGTCAAGCAGGATGAGATGGATGATTTCTGGAACAAGGCTGCCGAACAAACTGCCAGAAAATCCACCAACCCTGAAGTGATATCTTACGAAGAAGCCCGCAGGATGGGCCTGACGCCGGACGAGCAAAAGAAATAAACTATGATAAAATTTGCGTCGCTCTGGGGCGTGGTGCAACGGCAGCACACCAGACTTTGAATCTGTGAATCTTGGTTCGAATCCAGGCGCCCCAGCCTTTCCCGCTCCGCGGGCTATCAATTGAAGACGGGCTTCGCGTACGGCGCGAGTTCGTCTTTTTTGTTCTCCATTGATAAATAGTTTGCTCATCCGACGCAGTAAGGGCGACCCTTCACGGTTAATCATGTATCTTTTGCTCGCTGGGCGGGTCGCCCCTACGGTAAATGTATAAGTAACATCAGTGTTTTAGGAGCCATGTATGAAAATAACCGCTGTATTGCTGGCCGCCGGTCAGGGCACGCGCATGAAATCAGATCTGCCAAAAGTCTTGCATCCGCTGTGCGGCAAGCCGATGATCTGGCACGTGATGGAAGCTTTGAAACAAGCCTCGACTGAAAAACCGGTCGTGGTGGTGGGACACGGCGCGGAACAAGTCAAAGCTTTTTTGGCGGAGTCCGCTGACTGTGTTCTGCAAGAGCCGCAGCTTGGAACCGCACACGCCGCAATGCAAGCCGAGTCAATTGTCAAAGGCAGGGCGGATTACGTTATCGTCACATACGCCGACATGCCGCTTTTGCGCGGCGAGACGTTCCAGCGGCTGGTCGAGACCCAGCGCAACAATCCCGGACCTCTGACTCTGCTGACCACCATCTCGGAAAATCCGCGCGGCTTCGGGCGGATCGTGCGCAACGCCAGCGGGACGGTGGATGCCATTGTCGAGGAATATGTTGCCACGCCTGAACAACGCGCCATCAAGGAACTGAACGTCGGCGCGTATTGTTTCAAAGCCGATTGGTTGTGGGATGCGTTGCATCGCATCGAAAAGAATCCGCACAAGGGCGAGTATTATTTGACGGATGTGATTGAGCTGGCAGTAAAAGCGAACCTGCCGGTGCAAGCGGTCCTGCACGATGACTTGATCGAGACAATTGGCATCAACACGCGCGTTCATCTTGCGGAAGCGGAAGTCGCCATGCGCCGACGCATCAATGAGAATTTTATGCTGGCTGGCGTGAGCATGACCGATCCGGTCTCGACTTATATCGAAGCGGGTGTGGCGATTGGCAAGGATACGCTGATTTTACCGAACACGTATATTCAAGGGCGGACTACAATCGGCGAAGATTGCACCATTGGTCCGAACTCTCACCTGCGTGATATGCAAATTGGAAACGGCTGTAA
>JAMDBC010000143.1:0-339 GCA_023484185.1 Chloroflexota bacterium
GTCGTTGTTCCAGTCGAAACCGGCGCGCGGCAGGAACTCGTTGATGACAACGTGAGCAAAGGGAGTCGGAGGGATCGGGGTCGGCGGCCTGACTTTTTCCGTTGCGGTTGGGACAGGAGAGGGCGTGAGCGTGACAGTCGGACCCCAATTTGCTTTCCCAGGCGTACCCTTCACAATATTTCCATCGTGATCATGAACAATAGTCGAGGGATTGGTATCGGCATAAGTTGACCAGGATGTAAGCACATCGGCTGTGACGCCTCTGCGCTCCATGCTGGCATATGTGGGAGAAGCGACGCCTGCGGGCCAGGAGCCGCCGTCCGAATTGGCAGTGTCAAT
>JAMDBC010000143.1:349-6767 GCA_023484185.1 Chloroflexota bacterium
CCCGCATTGTTCAACGATCCTGAAAAAGTCTGCTGGGGGGTTAAATCGTCGAACACGCTGCTGCTGCTCGCAAGCACAAAATAGCCACCTGCCAGAATCGTGCCTGTCAGATTTATGGTCGGACTGCCGTCGGTCGCGTACAACTTCCAGCCGGATAAATCTATAGGCTGTGCGCCGGGATTATA
The DNA here is from genome assembly GCA_023484185.1 of Chloroflexota bacterium. Next base: position 535 of record JAMDBC010000143.1, read on the forward strand.
GAGTTCAATCCATTCATCACTGCTGAAGGCAAGAGTAGAAGTAAATGTAGGCGCGAGAGTAAATGTAGCGGTTGGAGGAACCGGCGTGGGAGTAGGAGTAGGCGAATTACCGCTTTTTGGCGTACCCAAAATTGGATTACCATTTGCGTCTTTGCCATTTTTTAATACGCCGTTATTGGTAAACCATGAGCTATCGCTATCCGGCAATAGCCCGATACGTTCCATGGTGGCGTGAGCAGAAAGATCGCCTGCTGGCCATGATCCCCCATTTGCATTAGCTGTATCAATTAGAACATCATTATTGTCATACAGCATGAGGGATTCACCGCTATTCGAAAGGGTATTATCACTATATAGTTGATCCGCAACGATGTCGGAGACAGCATCCTCATCTCGTTCCAACAGAAAATAGCCCATCGCTGGAACAGTGCCATTCAAAGCAATATTAGGCGTTCCATCAGCCGCATTCAATTTCCAGCCTGATAAATTTATAGCCTGACTGCCGGGATTATGAAGTTCGATCCACTCGTGATCCGTGTTAGCGGCGGTGCCTGCCCAGGCAACCTCGCTGATGAGCAGAAGTTGAGTTGACGAGTTCCGAGGATTCGGAATGCCAACAGTGAAGTCAGCGGCGTTGTCATCAGTATCGGTCGCGCCATTGGACTTGCGCAAGGCGGCAGTAGTATTGCTCAGCGTACCGGTCGGGTTGGTACCTTCAAAACAATTGGCACCGCTTCCATACCCTACAAAATCCACCAGGCCGCTCGGGCACGCAACATTCAATATAGTCGAATTATTGACCAGCGCAGCTTTTCCCGTATCAGTAGCCATATGAATCGAACCAGTTGCATCGGGCGTTGGCAAATCAACACTCCCGCCAGAACCAGCCGCTTCCTGAATCAGGTAATACTTTCCGGGCTGGATTACGCCTGATAGATCGGTTTTCTGCCAAGTATCTCCAGCGGATGAAGCATATTGCACCGACCAGCCAGTTACATCTACTGACGATGCACTCGGATTGTACAATTCGATAAAGTCGTTCTTATAGGTCGCGCCTGAATTTCCACCGCCTCCATAGACCTGGCTAATAACGATATGCGTCACGCCTTGTATCTGCGGCGCGGCGCGGACGGACGCGAGCGTCGGCATGAGAATTTCTGCCAGCAATCCAGCCAGCAAGAATGTGACGAGCAATCCGCGCACGAAGGGTCTAGAGCGAGTCATTGGGATAATTGCAGCAGGAAGAAAGCGCGCCGCATCTCCTGGTCGGAAAGGTATGGCGCATAATAAAAAAATAGGAGACGCGCTCAAACGTCCCTGTGAAATGGTGCCCGCCTAAAATCTGGAAAGAGGCGTTAGCGCGGGGTTACGTTCAGTTTGATGGCCGTGCGGACTTTGTCCTCGATCTGAACGTCCACAAATTCGGGAACGCAGACCACTTCAATGCCATCGTTCTTGAGATAGCCAGTGGCAAGAGCCAGCGCTTTGATGGCCTGGTTCACGGCCCCGGCGCCGATGGCCTGCACTTCCGCATGTTTTTGTTCACGAATGACCCCGGCAATTGCCCCGGCAACGGCAGAGGTGCGGGAGTTGGCGGAAACTTTGATCATGTCCATGTGGGCCTCCCACGCAATATAAAGAGGGGCGTGCTGAAATAATTGTACAGGATTTGGAAACCTAATTCAAGCAGTATTCTGAGGTGTTTCAACTTCAGACATTGCTTTGACATTCGAATTCTTAGCGGTGGATTTTGCTTCAAGCATGGCCTCACCGGCATTTGATTGGAAAGAAAAATTTGTGCCAGTCTGCGAAATTTGTGGCTAACCATGCAGTCTTTTTTTTGGCACAGTGCGACTACTCTCGGCCCATTCTGTGAACTTCCTGTATCAGTTTCATCTGAATCCCCCGGGTTATACTGTATCAATTCTTTTGCCACAAAAATAGGACGACAGATATCTGCCGTCCCATCGTTTAAGCGCAGAGCAAAGGCGCTAGAACAACTTCAATAAGGCAGTGCTCGCCCACGTGAATAAAAATTGCGGGACGAAACTCAGAAGCACCGTCACGATTGCAGCCGCGCCCCAGGTGAGATTGAGCCACGGCTCAGAGACAGCCTCCGGCTCGCCGTCGCGCATATACATCGTCACGACCACGCGCAGATAGTAGTATGCGGAGATGAGCGATGTCAGCACGCCGATCAGCGCCAGGCCGACGAATCCGCCGGACATGACCGCGCGGAAAAGGTAGAATTTCCCGACCAGTCCAAGCGTGGGTGGAAGGCCGATCAGCGAAAGCATGAAGACGGTCATCGCGGCGGCCAAAGCGGGGTACTTGCGCCCGAGACCTGCGTAATCACTGATGGCGAGACCTTTGCCTTCGGCCTTTTCCATCGCAATGACGATGCCCCACGAACCGAAGTTGGTGAAAGTATACGCGACAAGGTAGAAGAGTCCCGCCGCGATCGAAACGGGCAAAACATCCTTGTTTCCAAATGGAACGAAGGCCATCAGAATATAACCGGCGTGCGCGATGCTCGAATAGGAACGAAGGCCATCAGAATATAACCGGCGTGCGCGATGCTCGAATAGGCCAACATGCGTTTGATGTCAGATTGAGAAATGGCAAGCATGTTGCCGACGATCATCGTCAAAGCGGCGAGCACAACCAGAACGGGAGTCAGGTCAATGGCAAGCGAAGGCAGCGCTGAACCGAAGACGCGCAGTAACGCAGCGAAGCCCGCGATCTTCGCACCGGCAGCCATGAAAGCCGTCACCGGAGTCGGCGCGCCTTGATACACATCGGGAGTCCACATGTGGAAGGGAACGGCCGCAACCTTGAAGCCGAATCCGACCAGGATGAGCGCCGCCCCAATGGTCAGGAGCAGGTTCGAGGCGCCGCCCTGAGCGAGTCGAAGGGTTCCGGAAGAGGCGGAAGGAAGAATCCCGGCAAGGGATGTCGTCCCCGTCGCACCAAAGACCAGCGCGATACCGTAGACGACAAATCCGGCAGAGAAAGCACCGAGCAGGAAATATTTAAGTCCGGCTTCTTCTGATTCCGCCTTGGGACGGGCAAAGGCCGCCAGCACGTAAAGTGGAATGGACAGCAGTTCGAGGCCGAGGAACACCATGATGAGGTCGGCGGCCTGGGCCATGAGCATCATGCCGATGACACTGAAAAGAAGCAGGGTGTAATACTCGCCGCGTTCGAGGTCCATGCGTTTGACGTAGCCATAAGCGAGGGCCACGCCCAACATGCCGCTGATCAAAAGAAGTGCATTGATGAAGGTCGAGAAACCATCCAGCACGACCATACTGTTGAAGCCTGTCATTGGCTCGCGGCCGATCTGTGAAAGCGTAAAGCCAAGGGTAGCTGCAAGACCGAGGGCCGCCAGCAACGCGGTGACGCCTTTGCGTCCTTTGGGGACGAAGAGGTCCACCAACAGGAGCAAACAGGCCCAGACGATGAGAATGGTAATAGGGAGGATGGTTGAGAAATCTTGAGATTGAGGCATAAGCACTCTGAGCTTTCAGCGTTTAGCAGTTAGCAATTAGCGTTTAGCGGCTAGCAAAAAGGCAATCGCGAACAGCCTTAGGGAATTACCAGCGCGGAGACAAGTTTCTGAACGGTCGGCGCCATCAAATTGAAGAAAGGCGCGGGATACAGGCCGATCCAGAACATGAGGACCAGCAACGGGACAACGGTGGCAATCTCTCGCCAACTCAGGTCGCGCAAGGCATGTCCATGCTTCTTGACTTCTTCAACGATGGAGCCTTCAGGTCCGAGGAACATTTTCTGGAACATATAAAGAATGTAAACTGCGGCCATGATGACGCCGAGAGCAGAGATGCCCGCGTACCACGGATTGTTGATGGCAGTCGAACCGAACGCGCCAAGCAGAATCGTGAACTCACCGACGAAACCGTTCAAGCCGGGCAAGCCCATCGAAGAGAGCGAAGTGATCAGCATGACCGTGCCGTAGATCGGCATGACTTTCCACAGCCCGCCATATACTTTAAACTCGCGTGTGTGAGTCTGCTCGTAGACCATGCCGACCAGGAGGAACAACGCACCCGTGCTGATTCCATGATTGACCATCTGCAGGATCCCGCCTTCAATGCCTTGCACATTGAGAGCGAACAAACCCAACATAACGAAGCCCAGATGACTGACCGAGGAATATGCCACCAGTTTCTTGATGTCGCTTTGAGCGTATGAGACCGCCGCTCCATAAATGATACCGATGGTAGCAAGCAGTGCGATCCACGGTGCAGCCTGAAGTGAGGCCTGCGGAAATAGCGGAATATTGAAGCGCAGGAAACCATATGTGCCCATCTTCAACAACACACCCGCCAGAATGATAGAGCCAGCCGTCGGCGCTTCGACGTGGGCATCGGGCAGCCACGAATGCAGAGGCCACATCGGAACCTTGATGGCGAAGGCAGCCGCGAAAGCAATGAACAACCAGAATTGAACACCGGCGGGAATATTATGTTGAGCGATCAAATCCGGCACGGAGAAAGTCCTGCCATAAATGCCGAGCCACAAGATGGCAAGCAGCATCAGGATCGAGCCAGCCATCGTGTACAGGAAAAATTTCACGGCGGCGTAAATGCGGCGAGGTCCGCCCCAGATACCGATCAGGAAATACATCGGCACGAGCGTGAATTCCCAGAAGATGTAGAACAGGAACAAATCCTGCGCCAGAAACACACCCATCATGCCCACTTCGAGCAGCAGGAAGAAGAGCAGGAAATCCTTAACGCGGTCTTCCACAGCTGTCCACATGGAAAGGATCGAGATGGGCGTCAGGAAACCGGTCAATAAAACCAACAGGATGCTGAGTCCGTCCACGCCGAGGCTGTACTGAATGTTCCAGCCAGCGACGGTAATCCAATCATATTTGGCGACCAGTTGCAGGTCCGGGTTGGATTGGTTGAACATCGTCAATACCCAAAGGGAGATGCAGAAGGTCAACAATGAAGTGACCAACGCCGTCCAGCGCAGTGCATTTTTCTTGTCGCTTGGGATGAAGAGCAGGACCAGCACGCCCACCAGCGGGAAGAAAGTCAGAATAGTAAGCGGTTGCAAAAGAAATTCCATATTTATTCCTCGTTGCGGATTCTTATTTCAACAACAAATAGCCCAGGATAAAGACAACGCCCAGCAAAACGGACAGCGCATACGAACGCACGAATCCATTCTGGACCTTTCGAGCGGCTTCCGATAAATTTTTCGTTGTGTTGCCCAACCAGTTTGCGAAGGCATCGATGCCGCGCTGGTCCGCATAATCATTGAGGGCGATCTTGCTGAGCCAGTTATACGTCCCAGCGATGACGGTGTCATGCACCCAGTCGTGCCAGAACTTCCAGTCAATCACATCCGCGAGAAACTGCGAAATCTTCACAAATGGATTAATAATGACGGCCCAGTAGCCCTCGTCCACGAACCATTTGTTTTCCATGCCCGTGAAGATAAAGCCAAGCGGTTTCTTGAGCGGATCAGGCTGGCCGGCCTTGAGCGGATTGCGTCCGTAAAGAAGCCAGGAAACAAAGATGGCAAACAAGGCCAGCGCGGTGGAGATGAACGCCACGCTCATCACGAATTCACCGGGTTTGATAAACGTAAGCGTGTGTTCGAGCCAGCCAGTCAAGGTGTGGATGCCGGGCAGATTTAGCGCGCCGCCCAAGACCGATAAAGCGGCCAGCGCCATCAGCGGAATAGTTATGATCTTCGGGCTTTCTTCCGCGTGCGCCGCGGCTTCGTGTCGAGGCTCGCCGAAGAAAACCATCCAGATCTGGCGTCCCATATAAAAGGCGGTGAAGAATGCCGCGATCACCAACAACCAATAGACGGCTGTGAAGCCTCCCTGGGATGCTTCAGCAAGGATCTCATCCTTCGACCAGAAACCTGCGAACGGAAAAATTCCAGCCAGCGCCAGCGTGCCGATTATATAAAGCCAGAAAGTCAGCGGCATCGTTTTGCGAAGTCCGCCCATGTTACGCATGTCACCAGGGTCGAACACTTCTTCGTGACCGCCATGTTCCTTATGACCGTGAGCCAGATGATGATGTCCGCGCTCCAGGCCAAGGATGACAGAACCAGCCGAGAGGAAGAGAAGAGCTTTAAAGAAAGCATGTGTAATCAGATGGAACATGCCCGCCGCAAATGCGCCCATGCCGACCGCCGCAACCATGAATCCAAGCTGCGAGATCGTCGAATATGCGAGAACTTTT
>JAMDBC010000090.1 GCA_023484185.1 Chloroflexota bacterium
GGCTGTAACCTCACATGGGCCTGTCTAGCCGAAACGTCAATTTGAACTTGAAAAGTTATTTGAAAAGTGCAAAGTTGGAAAAGTATATGTAACTGCTTTTCTGGATTTTGCCAACTATAAGAAATATGCAAATGAAATTGCTTGGGAAACCGAAGTCTGGATTGCAGAGATGCCTTCACACATGATCCACTTTAACGGCGATAAATTTTTAGGGCCAAGATAACCCCCACACTGAAATACTCGCCATTGAGTAAAGGTAAAATATAACTATGCACCTTCTTAGCGTAAACATCGGTCAAAAGCGAACCCAGCCAAAGGGAAACGAATTGGAAACAACGGGGATTTATAAACTTCCGACTCAAGAACCGGTTGAGATCAAGTTACTTGGAATTCAAAGTGATTTCATCTGCGACCAAAAGAATCACGGGGGGTCTGCTTCGACGGGATGCGGCGGAGGAAAACGCGCGGCGTGTTGAGTCCGCACGAGGTGGAAAAAAGGTAAAATAAAGGCATGAACACGAAAGTGCCAGCGCGTATCAGGAAACTGATGAAAGAATTGAAGGAAGGACTTGTCCGCATTTATGGGGACAAGTTGGAAGCCGTCTACTTGTACGGATCGTATGCGCGCGGGGATTATCGTCAGGGGTCGGATGTGGACGTAATGATTTTATTGAAAGATTACAAGAGCTACTGGGATGAACTTAATCGTATCAGTTACCTTGCCAGCGATATTTCCCTTGAACATGAAGTAACAGTAAGTTGTTTGATCATGAAAGAGATACAATGGAAACAATCGGATATGCCTGTGCTTCGCAATATCCGCAAGGAAGGGGTGCCTGCATGAATGAGTACACCCGCAAATTGCTGGACAAGGCAGTTGACACTATTGAAGGCGCTGGACTTTTACTCGACCATGGAAAAACAGACCTTGCCGCAGGCCGCGCATATTATGCCCTTTTCTATATCGCCGAAGCTTTGCTGAACGAAAAGGGACTTCAATTCAGCAAGCATGGCGACGTAATCGGCGCGTATGGAAAAGAATTTTCCAAGACAAAATTACTCGACCAAAAATTCCATCGCTGGCTAAGAACGGGATTTGATACTCGGCTTATTAGCGATTATCATGTTGATACAAATATTGAAACGGTTATTGTTTCAGACATGATTAATCAAGCGTGGGAATTTTTGGAAGCCGCACGAGAGTATTTGGGAAAATAGAATTGCCAGTTCGAGATAAAATGAGCCAGAGCGCGTGTGGGGCAGGAAGGAAGGGAGGCGAAGATCTTGCTTTCTGTGGCAAAATAGGTCTCATGACCCAACAAGAGATCATCCAAAAAACAGCCGAACATATAAAGCAGGAATTCTCGGACGATTCGTCCGGCCACGATTGGTGGCATATTTATCGCGTCTGGAAGAACGCTATTACGATCAGCGAACACGAAAAAGCAGATTCTTTCATCGTCCAGCTTGCGGCCCTGCTCCATGATCTGGACGATTGGAAGTTCAACGACAGAGAAGATGAAACTCCGCAGCGCGCCAAGGCGTGGATGGAATCATGCAGCGTTGATTCCCACATAATTGAACAGGTTTGCGAGATCATCATGCACATTTCCTATGAAGGTGCGAATGTGGAGAATAAAATGAAAAGCATCGAAGGTTTCATTGTTCAGGATGCCGACCGTCTGGATGCCATCGGCGCGATCGGGATTGGCCGCGCCTTCGCTTATGGCGGTTACAAAAACAGGCTGATATACGATCCCGATTCTCCGCCGCAAATGCACGCGACCTTCGAGCAATATAAAAACAGCAAAAGCGCGACCATTAATCACTTTTACGAAAAATTGCTTCTGCTCAAGGACAGGATGAACACATCCACTGCAAAGCAGATCGCGGCACACAGGCATGAGACCATGGTTGAATTTCTTGACCAATTTATGAGCGAGTGGGAAGGCAGGGATGTAAGTTGATGGCATAAGCGCGGCGTTTCGGTATGACGAAGATTCAGGAAAGGTGAGCCTCAAATGGAACTTGTCAGTGTGAATATCGGAAGCGAATGGACCCAGCCCAAAGGGAACGAGATCGAAACGACGGGAATTTATAAACTTCCAACCCGTGCACCGGTGGAGATTACAACACTTGGCATCAGGGAAGATTTTATCTGCGATCAAAAGAATCACAGCGGACCGGATCAGGCGATCTACGTTTGTGGCGCGGCGGATTATGTTCGGTGGTCAAAAGAATGGGGACGTGAGATCGAAGCGGGCACTTTTGGCGAGAATCTAACCGTCAGCGAACTGGAAAGCGCGCATGTCAACGTTGGCGATCGGCTCACACGAAGAAACTTGGCTGGCGGCATCTTTTTTATATGACTCTCATCCTCATTTGATAGAATCTGCATAAATCTACATTGACGCATTTGCTCTGAAAAGTAGAATTCAATCTCAGAGCGAGGGCGCAAGCGCCCTTGCTATCTTTAAGAGCACAGGAAATTATGGAGCAATTTATTTTTCAGCCACAATATAAAACCATCCATACCATCGGGCGAATCGCATGAGCGAAGATTGGCTTTCGTTGAGCGGCGCGGCCAGGCTGCTTGGCGTTCATCCCAGCACAGTGCGCTTATGGTCAAACAAAGGCCTGCTGCCGGTGCAAACCACCAAAGGCGGACATCGCCGCTATAAACGTATCGATGTGGAATTATGGGCCAAACAGGCCCGCAATCATAGTGATGTGGCACCTGAAGCCATGATGCAATCCGCGGTGCGGAATGTCCGCCTGCGAATCACCGAAGGGAAACTTGAGGCCGAGGCCTGGTATCAAAAGCTGGATCAGGAAGCGCGCATGCAATATCGCCGAAGCGCTCACATGCTTTTTCAGGGGCTCATGTCCTATCTCGCGGCCAACGGACAGGACGCATCTTCCGAAATCCACGCCATTGGATATGAATACGCCTCACGTGCCCACCGCGTCGGCCTGAGCAGTCTCGAGGCGGTGCGTGCATTTTTATTTTTTCGCGACGTTTTACTCGAATCCATCATCAACGTCTATCAGGATGCCAATATTCCATCCGGGCAGGCCTGGGGCGAGATGCTGCGTCAGGTGCACACATTTACGGATTTGATCTTGTTGAATCTACTTGAAACTTTTCAATTACTGGAAATGACCAATGAAGAAATCAAATCAGTCAAAGCGCTTTGATCCATCCTTTTGGACGGAAAAACTGGTTCCGGTTCTGCTCGGCCTGCTGGTGTTGATCCTGCTGGCTGTGCTCGTCATTCTTGTCATGTCGCTGTTGGGACTTACGCCCGGCGCATAATTTTTCTTCTGGAGATAATATGAACTACATTCCCTATCTTTCCACCCTCGTCACTTTTGTTTTTGTCGCGGCGGTTTTTACCCGCTATCACCAGCGCGGCGGCATGCACCTGCTGCTCTGGTCCATCGGCCTGCTCTTTTATGGCATCGGCACCTTGACTGAAGTCATCCTCGGCCTGACCTTCAACGCCTTCGTGGTCAAGCTCTGGTATTTGACCGGCGCGATGCTCACCGCCGCCTGGCTTGGAATGGGATCCGTCCATCTGTTGATCCGCAAAGGCAACACGGCTCAAATCCTGACCTGGGTCCTGGCCGTCGTTTCGGCGTTGGCTCTCGTCCTCATCCTTGCCGCCCCGACTTTATCTTCAAACTTCAACACAGCTCAGACGGTCTCCGAGCAATATAAAGAGATCTTTGCCCGTTCCGGCTTGATTATCCTTCTAACCATTTTGCTCAACATCTACGGCACGCTGACCCTCGTTGGCGGCGCGATCTATTCGGCTTTTCTGTTCTGGCGTAAGAAGATTCTGGCCAATCGGATGTTCGGCAACATATTGATTGCGGCAGGCGCGCTTTCTCCAGCCGCCGGCGGCACTTTTCTGAAAGCCGGCCTGACCGACCTGCTTTACATCAGCGAATTTATCGGCGCGATCCTTATGTTTATAGGCTTCATCCTGGCAACATCTGGCAAGTCCGAACCGGCTGAATAAAAATTCAATTCAACCAAAGCGGCAGTCGATTGACTGCCGCTTCTTTTTTAGATTTATAATCACCACATGAACAACATTCTCGATCTCCCCTTTGTTCTCGAAACCCGCCGCAACCACGCGCTCGAACACGCCACGCTTCACGTGCTGGCCGCGAAATATCCCAACCAGCACATGGCCGGACATTCCAACCCGACCGGCTTTTTCATCCTCGGCAATTTTCCCATCGATGATGTTCAGTTCGCGGTGACTCAGGCGTTGACTCGACTGCGCGCCGGTGAAAGCAGACTCGCCATCCACGCCGGGTGCGGAACCAACCTTGCTACCACTGTGCTTCTCGCTGGGACTTTTGCCTGGTTCGCGCTCCGAGGAGCCAAATCCACCTTCGGGCGGATTCTGCGCCTGCCGTTCGCGGTCGCGTTTGCGCTGGCAGGTTTCGCACTCAGTCAGCCGCTTGGACCGATCCTTCAGCAAAAGATTACCACCGACGCGGACATGGGCAATCTTCAGCTTGTTGAAGTCCGCCCATCCATGCAAGGACGCGTCACAGCGCATCGCGTAATTACAAAATAATTTGTAGGGCACAGCGACGCTGTGCCCTATTACGCAATATATGTCAAACATCACCTTCCTCTTTGGCAACGACGAATTCGCCATCTCGCGTAAGCTGGCTGAATTTGCCGCAGATTTTCCCGATTCCACCAGCGCGGACATGAATACCGCGCGTCTGGAAGCGCGCCCGGTCAGCGAAAACGATCTGAATAACGCGCTGAATGCGATGCCGTTCTTATCGAAATATCGTTTGGTTCTGCTGGCAAATCCCTCTGCAAAATACACAACGCCCGCCCTGCGAAAAAAATTCCTTGAGCTTCTTGAAAATATATCCGATACAACGCGGCTGGTAATGTACGAATCCGTCGAGCCGAAGGAAGCCGAAAAGCATTGGTTAAATAAATGGGCTCAAAAACAAAACGGGGATGTAAAGACGCAGGCTTTTATGATGCCGCGTCTCAAAGACATGAGCGGCTGGATCGTCAACGAGACAAAACATCAGAATGGACAGATCGAACCTGCCGCGGCCACAAAACTGGCCGAGATGGTCGGCGCGGACACGCGTCAGGCGGCGCAGGAAATTGCCAAACTGCTGGCGTATGTCAATTGGGCGCGGCCGATCAAAATCGCGGATGTGGAAGCGGTCAGTATCGTCACCGCCGAGCCGGACATCTTTGCAATGGTCGACGCATTGGCATCCGGCAATGGTCAGTCCGCCCAAAAATTATTGCACAGGCTTTTAGAAAATGATGATCCGTTCAATGTGTGGGGAATGGTCGTGCGGCAATTCCGTTTGCTCCTGCAGGCGCGCGAAGTTTTGGACGCGCACGGCGGAGTGAACGAAGTGGCGCGCGCGTTGGGCGTGCTCCCGTTTGTGGCTGAAAAAACAACCGGCCAGGCCAAACGTTTTTCGATGGCAGCGCTGGAAAAAATCCATCACAAACTTTTGGAAATCGATGTGGCCGCAAAAACAAGCCAGGTCACATTGGACCTGGCTATGGAAACGTTAGTGGTGGAATTGACGGCGTAGACTAGCGGCAAGTGTTGCACGTTTTGTTGGGTGCGTTTTGCCTAATAAGGCTAGATTTGTACTCCGAATTTTCTAACATAATTTGCAGTTTGGGAACCGTTTAAAGCGACAATCACTCCGCTTCTTTCGCAGAACGCCACACACTCTCTCGAAAATTCTCCCGTCGTCACCAAATAGCCCTTTTCAACGCTGTTATCGGAAGCAATGACACCCATTAGCGCGCGTGCCGTCTCGACGCCAACTGTACCCTTGTATCTTTTACATTGTGCTATAACCCTAACAACCCCATCAGAGGTATTACGAGTCGAAATTACATCCATACCTCCATCACCAGTGCGTCCTGTTACTTTGCTGTTTGGGTAGCCAAAGGAATGGAGGAGGTCTTTTACCACGTGCTCGAAATCGCTTGGTGGAATCGTCTGTAGTTTTTCTTGTATCTCTGATAAAGAAAGATTGAGCGGTACAAACTTTGGTGGGGATGTGACGACTTTATGCTTTACTCCTAACATATCTAACCACTCTTCTGTGGAGATTCTATTATCTACTTCTATCTCAGATAAACCATCAACAATATCAGCAAATAATAAGCCTTTAGCTTTCAATGTTTGATATATCTTTTCTTCAATCGTGTCTGCGATCCAATAAGAATACACATTAACAGTTCGCTTCTGCCCTATTCGATGAGCGCGTGCTTCAGCCTGCCACATAACCGCTGGATTCCACCAGTGGTCAAAATGCACAACATAACTTGCTGCCTGCAAATTTAATCCAACTCCGCCTGCTCTAACTGAGGCAATAAGAATGGATATGTTCTTTGATTGCTGAAACTGCTTGACTTGAAAATCGCGGTCACTTTGACCACCAATAACCTTTGATACCCCATATTGCTGAATAGATGCTTCTATCTTTTCAATACCTTCTGAAATGTATTGAGAAAAGACAATAACCTTTTGCTCGTTTTCCACTATGGCTTCAATTT
>JAMDBC010000128.1:0-569 GCA_023484185.1 Chloroflexota bacterium
ACAAAAGCATTGACGAGATTCGCGCACAGGGCAAAGTTGATGCGCCCGCTTCTGCCCGGACCCTTCGACACTCCCTGTGGTCGCAGGGCAACGCCTTGAGACCGGCTTTCGGTGAAATGAGCCTTGATCCCGCCGGACGACGCGTCCGCCTGCCGGCTGGCATGGAGATCGATCTGGGCGGCATCGCCAAAGGCTGGATAGTCGAGAAAGCCGCGCACCTTCTCAGCGGTTATGCGGCGGTCTGCGCCGTCAGCATTGGAGGCGACATGGTTTTTGAAGGCTATCCGATGGACGGCTCGGATTGGCGGGTAAATATCGAAGACCCGCGTGACCCAACACAAACGGCAGCCGCTTTGCACGTCGGACCGGGAGCTGTGGTTACTTCATCCATCGCCAAGCGGTCATGGAATCAAGGCGGGCAGATGCGTCATCATTTAATCGATCCGCGCATCGGGGAACCCGTTCAAACGGATTGGTTGAGCGTGACCGTGATCGCCCCGCAGATCACAACTGCTGAGGTGTACGCCAAGGCCTTGCTGATCGGTGGGGATGGGCAGGCTGCCCAGTTT